>CAMLHI010000216.1 GCA_946479705.1 uncultured Oxalobacteraceae bacterium | reverse complement strand
GTCGCCATGACCGGCGGCCAGGCCTTCGACGGTCCGCTCGACCCGGGCATGATCAGCCGCCAGATCGCCGCCGAGGGCGTGGCGCCCATCATCGTCGTCACCGACGAACCCGACAAATATCCGGACGACTACAACTGGGCGCCGGGCGTGACCGTGCGCCACCGCGCGGACCTGATGGACGTGCAGCGCGAGCTGCGCGATCAGCCGGGCGTGTCGGCCATGATCTACGACCAGACCTGCGCCTCCGAGAAGCGGCGCCGCCGCAAGCGCAAGGAGTATCCGGACCCGGCCAAGCGCGCCGTCATCAACGAGGCCGTGTGCGAAGGCTGCGGCGACTGCTCGGTGCAGTCGAACTGCCTGTCGGTCGAACCGCTGGAGACGGAACTGGGGCGCAAGCGCCAGATCAACCAGTCGTCCTGCAACAAGGACTTTTCGTGCGTGACGGGTTTTTGCCCGAGCTTCGTGACGGTGGAAGGGGGCGCGCTCAGGAAGCCGAAGAAGCCGGACACCAGCAGCGCCGCGCCGCCGGTATTGCCGCTGCCCGCGCTGCCCTCGACCGCCCAGCCTTACGGCATCCTGGTGACCGGCATCGGCGGCACCGGCGTGGTCACCATCGGCCAGATCCTGGCCATGGCGGCGCATGTGGAAGGCAAGGGCGCGGTGGTGCTGGACATGAGCGGCCTGGCGCAAAAGGGCGGGCCGGTGATGTCGCATGTGCGCCTGGCCGACCGCCAGTCCGACCTGCACTCGACCCGGGTGGGCACCGGCAGCGCCGACCTGGTGATCGGCTGCGACCTGATCGTCACGGCCAGCCGCGATGCGCTCACCCGCATGGGCGAAGGGCGCACCTGGGCCGCGATCAATTCCACCGGCACCTCGACGGCGGCCTTCGTCAAGAACCCGGACTGGCAGTTCCCCGGCGACTCCTCGCAGGCGGAAATCGTCAAGGCCTGCGGCGGCGGGCGGGTGGACTTCATCGACGCGGGCAAGATCGCCACCGACCTGATGGGCGACTCCATCGCCACCAATATGTTCATGCTCGGCTACGCCTGGCAGAAGGGGCGCGTGCCGCTGGCCGAAGCATCGATCATGAAGGCGATCGAGTTGAACGGGGTGTCGGTCAACTTCAACAAGGCGGCCTTTGCCTGGGGGCGCGGCGCGGCGCACGACCTGGCCGCGGTGGTGCGCATGACAACGCCAGCCAAGGTGATCGAATTCAAGCGCACGCAGACGCTGGACGACATCGTCAAGCGCCGCATGGAGCTGCTGACGGCTTACCAGGACGCGGCCTACGCGGCGCAGTACCGCGATTTCGTCGAGCAGGTGCGCGCGGCCGAGGGCCGGCTGGGGCAGGGCACACGCCTGACGGAAGCGGTGGCGCGCTACCTGTACAAGCTGATGGCCTACAAGGATGAGTATGAAGTCGCGCGGCTGTACACCGATGGCGCCTTCAAGGAAAAGATCGCCGCCATGTTCGAGGGCGATGTCACGCTCAAGTTCCACCTGGCGCCGCCGTTGCTGGCCCGGCACGACAAGGACGGACATCTCATCAAGCAGGAATTCGGCCCCTGGATGATGAAGGCCTTCGGCGCGCTGGCCAAGCTCAAGCGCCTGCGCGGCACGCCCTTCGACATCTTCGGCTACACGGCCGAGCGCAAGCTGGAGCGCGCGCTCATCAAGGCGTACCGCGACACGGTCGCTGGCCTGCTGCCGCGCCTGACGGCGGACACCCTGGGCCAGGCGGTGGCCATTGCCAGCATCCCGGAAGGCATCCGCGGCTACGGGCATGTCAAGGAACGCCACCTGAAGGCGGCCAAACAGAAGGAGGCAGCGCTGCTGGCGTCCTTCGGCCAGGGCATGGCGGTCGTGAAAGCGGAGGCAGGCTAGGCGGCTCCTGTACCATGGCAGCGCTTCGCGCCCCCTGGCGTGAACGTTGACCATACAAGGACGATCCATGAACACCGCCAAAGGCACCTTCGACGTCAAACTCCAGCCCCCGCCGCGCGGTGAAGGCGCGGGCCGGCTGGCGGTCGGCCGCATGCTGATCGACAAGCAGTTCAGCGGCGACTTCACCGGCGTCGGCCAGGGCGAGATGCTCTCGGCCGGCAACCCGGCCGCCGGCTCGGCCGCCTACGTGGCCATCGACCACATCACCGGCACCATCGGCGACAAGCACGGCAGCTTCGCGCTGCAGCACGTTGGCGTGCTCGACCAGGGCGACAGCAGCCTGACCATCATCATCGTGCCCGGCTCGGGCACCGAGGACTTCCACGGCATCAAGGGCGAACTCAAGCTCGACATCGTCAATGGCGCGCACCACTACACGCTTGAATACACGCTGCCTTGAGATAATTGAAATATTGCTTGTTATGTTCCGACCGCCTTATTACAATCGGCCAGCATGTTTTTGACAAGAATGCCATTCATTTAGGCTTGTCGTGGTCGGGACCGGATGGTGGCGGCGCCGCGCTGGGCATGAACCCACTATTCGTCTCGAAAAAAGAGTGCAATGATTGCCAAAAAAATTAGTGCTGCGCTGGCTGTAATGTGTGTGGCGGGCGCACTGCAGGCCAGCGAGCAGCAGGCCAGGGTGCAGCAGGCCGCGGCGCCGTCCAGTGTGGTGGTGCAGGGCGTGAAGGATCCCTCCGACTGGAAACGCGCCGAGAGCCCGCATTTCATTGCGTATTCCGATACCTCGCGCGAGGACGTGACGAGCCTGCTGAACAACCTGGAGCGGCTAGATTACATCCTGCGCGTGTATCTGCGCGATTACGTGCACGCGCCCGCCGCCGAGCGGAAGCTGACGTTTTATTATCACAAGCGGATGGGTGGCTTCCACGACATCGCGACCAGCCCGCCGACCGAAGCGGTCGGCCTGTACAACAGCTGCCCGACGGCAGTACAGGGTTTCGGCGTGCACATCGACCCCATCGCGCAGCTCAACAGCGCTCAGCTGGACAAGGCCGCGCTGAGCGAAAGCCAGTCGTATATTTTCGAGGCGTACACGCGCCACTTCCTGTATCGCTACACCGACATCCGCGCCCCATCGTCCTTCATCGACGGCATGGCGAAGTATTTTTCCGTCTTGCGCTTTTCCGACACGCAGATGGTGCTGGGCCGCACCCCGGCCACCGTGGGGCGCTACCTCAACTTCCTGGCGGAAGGCCACAGCACTAGCCTGAACTATCGCCAGGCGCTCGAACGCGCCGACTGGCATGCCACCGGCTACGTGGGGAACGGGTATGCCGGTCCCGACGGCGTGGTGCTGGAATATCAGGCCAAGTCCTGGCTGCTGATGCACTACATGCTCTCCAGCGCAGAGGAACGCAAGCGGATGGCCGCTTACCTCGACCTGGTGCACGGCGACACGCCCGCCGTGGCCGCGTTCGAGCAAGCCTTCGGCATGCAAGGCACCGAGCTCGATCGGGCGATGTGGCAATACCGGCGCAAGGCACTCGTGCTGCGCAGCGACTTCCCCATCCCGGCCAGCCCGCCGATCGCCGTGCGCGTCATGAGCCGCGCCGAAGGCGAGGTCGTGCTGGCCAGCGCGCAGCTGAAATCCTGCCCGGACCGCAAGACCGGCGAAGCGTTGCTGGGCACGCTGAGCCGGCAGTCCGGCAAGAATACCAAGAACGAGTTCGTGCTGATGACCATCAGCCGGGCCCAGATCGACTGGGGGAATCCGGACGATGCCGTGGGGCCCTTGACGGCGCTGCTGAGCGCGCAGCCGCAGCATGCCGAAGCCTTGCAACTGCTGGGCATGGCCCATCTGCGCCTGGGCGCCGCACAGCAGGGGCCGGCCAAGGACGCGCAACTGGACGCCGCGCGGCGCTATCTGACACAGGCGCGCGCGCTCGATCCGGCCTCGTCGGAGGCGGCGTACGCCCTGTTCAAGGCCGAGTTGGGCGATCACGCGACACCGAGTCCGCTGGCGCTGTCGAGCGCCATCGCGGCTTGGAAAAACGCCCGCGAAGTGAGCAGCCTGGCGCGCACAGCGGCGCTGGCCTATGCCTACGATGGGCAAACGGACCGGACTGCGTCCATCCTGGCCTTGCTTGCCAAAAACAGCGAGGATGCCACATCGGCCGCCTGGGCCAAGGAGTGGCGGCAGCGCCTGGCCGGTGGCGTCAAGCGCGCGGACCTGGTGGCGGAGTTGCGCCGTGGTGAGGCCGCACCGGCCTTCAAGGAGTGGACCGTCGCGGCCAGCGACACCATGCGAATCATCGAGTGCAATGCCGGCCTGGAGCAAGCGCGCCGCGTCATCGAGACCCTGCCACCGGACGTGAGGGCGGCGATCCCGTGGCGCTGCTTCTGATGAATGCGCCGTCCGCCACGCCAGATCGGTACTGCCGAGGATGCGTGAGGTGCTCTCGAAGCACCTTGGCGAGCGATTCAGCGATCACTGCCCATGGTCCCTCGAGCGCGGATATCGTCACGCCAGGATAGCCACGAACAGCTTGACCAAGCCGACCACGGATACGACCCACACCAGCGAGCGCACCAGCGGAATGCCGAGCGCATACAGCGGTACGTATACGATCCGCGCGATCAGGTACATCTGGCAGCCCAGCAGCGTGGCCGGCCCTTCGCGCCCCGCCACATGCGCGATCAGTACCGCCGCCGCAAACAGCGGCAGCGTCTCGAACAGGTTGGCCTGGGCGCGCTGCATGCGCGCCGTCAGCGGCTTGGGCGGCGGCGCTTCCTTGTCGCGCGCACTCATATTGTATTGAAGCCCGGTTTCCATCGTGCGCAGGTTGGCCGCCAGCAGGATCTGCACCAGCGCCAGCACCAGGGTCCAGCCAAGGATCGTCAATTCCGCCGTCATGTGTATCGCGCTCTCCATCGTTGTTAGGTAGGGCGAGCATAGCAAACAAGACAATGTGGAAGCGCATATAA
>CAMLHI010000215.1 GCA_946479705.1 uncultured Oxalobacteraceae bacterium | reverse complement strand
GGTCCCGCTGATCCTTTTTCGACTGACCGATCATGATGCGTTTCTTTCCTTGGCGTGCCCTGCTGTTTGCGCTGATGTGCTGGGCGGGCGTCGGCGCTTGCGCTCAGCCCGCCATTGCAGGCGCGGCGCGCGATCCGCAGCCGGCCATGGCGCCTGCTGCCGCGCCGGCGCTATTGCGCTTGAGCATAGACGAGGCCTTGCAGGGCGCATTGACGCGCGCGGTCGCCATCCAGACCCAGCAACTCGATGTGCAGCAGCAGCAGGCGCAGACCGAGCAGGCCGGTCATGAATTCCTGCCGCAGACCGTCCTGTCGAGCCAGCTGGAGCGCGACAGCGCGTCCTCCACGGGCCTGCCTGACGCGCGCGCCACGCTCGCATCAGGCAATCTGATTTCCACTTGGAAGTTGAGGTCCGGTACACAATTATCCCTCTCGGAAGGGCGCCAGTTCAAGCGGCTGGGCCAGGCCGCGCTGGCGCAGGGGCTGGCCGAGACGAGCGGCAGCCGCGCCAGCTCGCTGGCGCTGACCCAGCCACTGTTGCGCGGATCGGGCAGCGACGTGGTGCTGCTCAACGAACGCCGCGCCGAGCTCGCCCTGGAGCGCGCCCGCACAGGATTCCTGCAAACCCGGCGCGACGTCGTGCTGGGCGGGGTCATGGCTTATTTCGGCCTGGAACAGGCTCAGCAAAACGTCGCGCTCGCGCAAGCCGCGCTGAAGCGGGCGGCCGAGTCCCGGTCGATTAACGCGGACCTGCTGGCGGCCGGGCGGATTTCCCGCATCGCCCTGCTGCAAAGCGATGCCGATGTGGCGCAGGCCGAACTGGCGCTGATGCAGGTCCGACACGCCGAGCACGTCGCCCGCCGCCAACTGCTACGCCTGATCGGCCGCCATGACCTGGATGCCGACAGCACCCAGGTCACGCTCACCGATTCGTTTGCCGACTACCTGCCTGCGCACACCGCGGGCGAACAGGCGGTTCTGCGCGACGCGCTGGCCAAGCGGGTCGATCTGGAGCTGGCGGCGGCGGACGTGAAGGAGGGGCGGTTCGGCGTGATCGCGGCCGACGACGGCATGCGCAACCAGCTCGATCTGTCTGTGCGGCGCGACCGGGCCGGCGACACCGCCTCCGGCGTGCCCATGCGGCGCAGCAATCTCGCGGTCGGCCTGAGCTATTCCATCCCACTGGACAAATCCGCATCCCGCCTGGCCGCCGGCGCGGCCCGGGTCGCCTTGCGCAAAGCCGAGCTGTCGCGGGCGGACCTGGAGCGCACCGCGCGCGCCGAGGTCAGCGATGCGCTGAAGAACATCGATTTCGCCGTCGTCCAGCACCGGATGGCGCAGCGCAACGCGGAGCTGGCACGCCAGCGGATGGAAGCGGAAGTCGAAAAGGCGCGCGCCGGACGCAGCAGCGCGACCGACCTGTCGCTGGCGCAGGACATGCTGAACCAGGCGCTGCACCAGGAAGTCCAGGCGCGCTTTGCGATTTTCACGGCGCAGCTGGAATTGCAACGCGTCAGCGGGACCGTGCTGGAGCAATGGCATGTCGATGCGCTGGCTCCGGGCAGCCTGCCCCCCTGATCACTTACCCGAATGCGAGACACCGATATGCAAGCTTTCTCTTCAAAAAAATGGCGATCCGGCCGCGTGGCCGCAAGCGCGCTGATCGGCATTGCCGCCTGTGCGCTGATGCTGGCGGCACGGCCGGCGGCGCCGGAGCACGGCCACTGGCTCAAGGCCGCGCCGATGCCGGCGCTGCAACCCTTGCTGCTGCAAGGCGCGCTGGCCCCGGTCAATGTCGTCAACCTCGGCGCACCGGTCGACAGCGTGCTGCTGGCGAAGTACGTCCAGCTCGGCGAGGCGGTGGCGGCGGGGCAGAAGCTCGCGCAAGTGAGCGACGTCGAACTCAAGCGCCAATTGCGCGACGCCGAGATCGCGGCGATCCAGGCGCAGCAGGCATTGAACGCGGCGCGGCGGCTCGAATCGAGCACCGAGTACCAGGCCGCCACGCGGCGGCTGCTGGCGGCGCGCAATGCCCTGGCGGCGGCGCAGGGGCGCGGCGCGGAGGCGCAGCGCCTGTATGACAAGGGCATCATCGCGCGCGCCGAACGCGACGCCGTCAAGCAGGAAATCGATACCGGCCAAAGCCAGCTGGACGGGGCGCGCGATGAAATCGCCACGCTCGAGCTCAAGCGTTCCGGGACGGCGCTGCGCATCCTCGAACTGGAGGTGGAAAACCGCCGGATGCTCCTCGAACAGCTGCAGGCCAAGCTGAAGGCGACGACCATCGTGTCGCCACTGGCGGGCGTGGTGCTGTATCCGGGGGCCGGCGAGCGCACCGAGGGCGCGGCCCCGCGCGAGCTCAACGCGGGTGCCGCCGTCACGCCCAGGGATGTGATCCTGACCGTGGGCGATACCTCCGCCTTTCTGATCAAGGCATGGGTGGACGAGGACGATGCGCGCCAGATCGCGCCGGGCCAGGCCGCGCGCATCGCGCTGGGCGCGGATGGCGCGCGCGAGTTCGCCGGCGTGGTGCGGCGCGTGTCGTCGCAGGCGCGCCCGGCGGACCAGCGCGGCCAGGGCAATCGCGGCGCGGCCGAGTTCGAAGTGCAGATCCTGCTCGAGCCGCCCGCCGGTGCGCACCTGCGCGTCGGCAGCAACGTCACCGTCAGCGTGGCGCCGCAGTCCGGGCCGGCCGCCTTGCGCATTCCGCTGGCCGCGGTGGCCTGGAACGCGGCGGGGCGGCCGCTGGTGCGGGTACGCCGCGCGGGGGCAGGGCAGGCGCGCCTGCAGGAGTTTGACGCCGGCAAGACGCTGGCCGACAGCGTCGAAGTCAAATCCGGCATCGCGGCCGGGGACGAGGTCTGGGTTCCCGGCCCCGGCCCGGCGTCCGCGCCCGCCGCCGGCCAGGGCGTGCTGGGCAGGCTGCTGGCGGGAGCCGGCCATGAGTGATGCCCGCACCCATGCCGATGCGCAGGCGCAGCGGCCGCTGATCGAGCTGCACCAGGTCACGCGGGCATTCCAGGTGGCCGGCGAGCAAGTCATGGCGGTGCGCGGGGTCGACCTGCAGGTCGAGCACGGCGAGGCGCTGGCCATTGTCGGGCCTTCCGGTTCCGGCAAGTCGACCATGATGAACCTGATCGGCCTGCTGGACACGCCCAGCGCGGGCCATTACCGGCTGGCCGGCGTGGATACGCGGACCTTGTCGTCGCACGAGAAATCCCGCTTGCGCAATCAGGACATCGGCTTCGTATTCCAGCAGTGCCACCTGCTGCCGTCGCTGACGGCGCAGCAGAACGCCCAGCTGCCGCTGCTCTACCGCGGCCTGTCGCAGCGCGCCGCGCTGGATGCGGCGCGCGCTGCCCTGGCGGCGGTCGGGATGGAGCACCGCCTGTCGCACCGTCCTTCGGAGCTGTCCGGCGGCGAAAAGCAGCGCGTGGCCATTGCCCGCGCCGTGGCTGGACGGCCGCGGCTGCTGTTGGCGGACGAGCCGACCGGCGCGCTCGATTCGGCCACCGGGGCGCGCGTGCTCGATTTATTGCGCGAGGTCAGTTGTGCGAACGGGGCCGCGCTGCTCATGATCACCCATGACATGGAAATCGCCCGGCAGTTGCCGCGCCAGATCGAACTGCGCGACGGGCGCGTCTGCCATGCGTGAGCGGCTCAGACTCCTTGGGCCGCGCCTGCCCCTCGCCTGCGGTTTCGCCTGGCAAAGCGTGTGCACGAACCGGCGCCGCATTGCGCTGGCGGTGGTCGGCGTGGCGATCGGCATCGCGGCGGTCACCTCCATGCTCATCATCGGCAACAGCGTCGCCGCCCAAGCCACGCGCGCGCTCGATCAGCTGGGCGCGGACGTGGTGACGGTCAGCGTGGCTGGGCCGCCGGACGCGGCCCAGGATCAACAGGCTGGCGCCCCCTCGAATGGCGCGCCGCAGGCGGCGCCGGAGACCATGGGCGCCACCGCCATCGTGCTGCGCAACATGCCGGAAGTGCAGTCCGTGGCGCTGCTGGAACGCCGCTTCGGTTGCGCCAGCGGGCCGGACACCGCGCTGGGCAATCCGGAGATCATTGCCGCCACCCCTGATCTGCCGGGCGTGCTGTCCTTGCGCCTGCAGCATGGACGCTTCCTGCATGCGCTCGATGGGCGCCAACCCTGGCTCGTGCTCGGCGCCGATGTCGCCGCCGAATTGCGCAAGACCCGGCTCGACCTGTCGCCGGGCGTTCCGGTGAGTCTGTGCGGCAAATGGTTCCTGCTGGCGGGCGTGCTGGCCCCTTACTTTGGCGATGACCTGCTGCAGTCGGTCAAGATGAACCGCAGTGTCTTTGTCTCGCCGGCGTCGGTGCGGCGCCTGAGCGGAGGGCCGCCTGCGGCGTCGACGCCGCTGCTGCTGGCTCGAATGCGTACGGGCGCGACGGCCCCCGACATGCCTGGTCTGCTGGCCACTCGCCTGCGCACCCTGCTGGCGCAGATGGTGCAGGCGAGCGGCGCCAAGCAGGTCAGCGCATTGCGGCAACAGCAGGTAGCGCTCTATACACGTTTTCTCGCCGTGCTGGGCGGCGTGGCGCTGCTGGTGGGATCGTTGGGCATCATGAACGTGATGCTGGCGTCGGTGTCCGAGCGCAAGGCGGAAATCGGCCTGCGCATGGCCCTGGGCGCCCATGCGACCGATGTGGTGGCGCAGTTCCTCATGGAAAGTATATTGATCTGCCTGTGCGGCGCGGCGCTCGGGCTGGTGCTGGGCATCGCCGGCGCCAGCCTGGCGTTGACGCTCGCCGGGATCGGCGTCACGCTCGATATCGCGACGCCGGTCTGCTCGGCAGCGCTGGCCCTGCTGAGCGGCCTGGCCGCGGGCGCCTATCCGGCGGCGAGCGCCGCGCGCCTGGATCCGGTGAGCACCTTGCAAGGCAGGATGTAAGGAC
>CAMLHI010000214.1 GCA_946479705.1 uncultured Oxalobacteraceae bacterium | reverse complement strand
AGCACCTTGGCGCCGGACTGGGCCAGCCGCACCTTGATGCGCTGGGTAATCAGTTGCAGCGGCGTGGCGGCCCAGCGGCTATTCGCATAGGAACGCGCTTCGAGCGCATCGGCATAGGCCAGGCGGTAATACATGCGCTCGCTGTCGAGCGCGGCAGAGCCGGTCACGTCGGTGACCACCACGGCGCCGATCGGCGCGCCGGCAGCGGCGGCGGACGGGGCCGGGCCGAAGTCGAAGAGTGTGTTGCTCACGGGCTTGTCGCTGGCGCAGCCGGCCAGCAGCAGCGCCGTGCCCAGCATCAATGCCATCAGGGGGCGGGTCGGGATCGGAGTCACGGTAGTCCTCATTTGGTCGGGGCAACAAAACCGGGTTCGCCCGGGCCGGGAGCGGCGCCGGGCGCGCCGAACAGCAAGCTTTGCGGCCGGTCGCTGAGCGTGTTGGCGGTGCGCTTGACCGCGCGCAGCGAGGTGCGCGCCTCGTCGGTCATCGACACCAGGTGCGGCAAGGTCTGCAGTTCCAGGTCGCTGGTGACGCCATCGAGCGAGGCGCCCACCCGGTCCACGGTCTGGTTCAGGCGCGAAATCGCGCCGTCGGGGGCCTGCAGGCTGGTGGCCAGCTGGTCGAAGTTGCGCGTCATCTTGGTGGCGCTGGCCGACAGTTCATTGAACGAGGCCATGCTTTGCTCGGCCTTGCCGGCCAGCTCGGGCAGGCGGTCGATGGTCGGCTGCAGCTTGGCCGGCAGGGCGGCGTAGGCGTCGGCGGCGCGGCTGACGTCATCGAAGGCGCCCAGGATCGTTTTCTGGTTGGCCGGGCTGACCAGTTCGCTCAAGCGGGTGGTCATGGCTTCGGCCTTGTCCAGGATCACCGTGCCGCGCTTTTCCAGCTGGTCCAGGAAGCCGGGACGCAGCGGGATGCGGGCGATATGCTTGGGGTCGCTCGCCATCAGGGGCGAGCCGGTGCGTTCATCGTCGAGCTGGATGAAGGCAATCCCGGTCACGCCCTGATAGCCCAGGGTGGCGAAAGTGGTCCTGGTGACCGGCGCTTCCGGGTCGACCGCCAGCTGGATCAGGATCTGGCCGGGCATCTTGGGATCGAAGCTGATGTCGTCCACCTTGCCCACTTCCAGGCCGCGGTAGCGCACCGCCGCCTGCGGGTTCAGGCCGGGAATCGACTGGGTGGTGGCGATCTGGTAGGGCACGCGCTCGACGCGGTCGCGGTTGAACCAGATGCCGGCCAGCACGGCGGCAATCACGAGGGCGATAGTGAAAAAGCCCGTCATTAAGGCATGCGATCGGTTTTCCATGCTCAGTTCTCCGGTTGTTGCTGCGGCTGGTGCTGTTGCTCCAGCACTTCGAGCGCCCGTTGGCCACGTTCGCCAAGGAAAAATTGCTTGATGAAGGGGTGCTCCACCTTCAGCACATCGCAGGTCGGCCCGATGGCGATCACGTGCTTTTCGGCCAGCACGGCGATCCGGGTGGACAGGGCGAACAGGGTGTCGAGGTCGTGCGTGACCATCACCACCGTCAGGCCCAGCTCGCGGTGCAGCGACTGGATCAGCGCCACGAAGGCATCCGACAGGTCGGGGTCGAGCCCGGCGGTCGGTTCGTCCAGGAACAGCAGCTGCGGCTCGAGCGCCAGCGCGCGCGCCAGCGAGGCGCGCTTGATCATCCCTCCCGACAGGTCGGACGGCATCTTGTTCGCGTGTTCCGCGCCCAGGCCCACCATGTGCATCTTCAGCAGCACGGCATCGTGGATCACGTCGTCCGGCAGGGCGTGCAGTTCGCGCATCGGCTGGGCGATATTCTCGAACACCGTCAGCGCCGAATACAGCGCGCCCTGCTGGAACAGCATGCCCCAGTGATTGCGCATGCGCCTGAGCTTGTCGGCATCGGCCTCGCTGATGTCCTCGCCGAACACCCGCACGCAGCCCTTGGCCGGCCGTTCCAGGCCCAGCATCTGGCGCAGCAGCACGGTCTTGCCGGTGCCCGAGCCGCCCACGATCGACAGGATTTCGCCCTGGTAGATTTCCAGGTTCAAGTCCTGGTGCACGACGGTGCGGCCGAACTTGGTCCACAGATTGGTGATCTGCACCACTGGCGGGCCGACATCCCCGTTGGGCTGCTTGTTCAGCGATGGCGGCAAGCGTTCCATCAGAACCCCACGCCGCTGAAGATGATGGCATATACGGCGTCGGCCAGGATCACCACGGTGATGGCCGTCACGACCGAGGTGGTGGTGCCGCGCCCCAGGCTTTCGGTATTGGGCTTGATGCGCATGCCGAAGTGGCAGGACACCAGCGCGATCAGCACGCCGAAGGTGGTGCCCTTGAGCAGGCCGATGACGTAGTTGGCCAGGGGCACCGCGTCCGGTAGTTCATGCAGGAAGTAGCGGGTCGACAAATTCAATTCCATCTTGGCCGACAGCATGCCACCGATCAGGGCCATGGCATCGGTCCATACCACCAGCAGGGGCATGGAAATGGCCAGCGCGACGACCTTCGGCATGATCAGGCGGTAGCCGTGCGAGATGCCCATGACCAGCATGGCGTCGAGCTCTTCGGTTACGCGCATGACGCCGAGCTGGGCCGTGATGGACGAGCCGGAGCGGCCTGCCACCAGGATGGCCGCCAGCAAGGGCCCGAGTTCGCGGATCACGCTCATGCCCAGGATATTGACGATGTACATATCGCCGCCAAACATGCGCAGCTGCTGCGCCGACAGGTAGGACAGCACCACGCCGATCAGGAAGCCGACCAGGGCCGTGATGCCGAGCGCCTGGAAGCCCGAGTGAAAGATATTGGCGGACACTTCCTTCCACGGCCCGGTCATCGGATGGCGCGCAAAGCGCCCGAGGTCCTGCACCACCTGGCCGATCAGGCGGATGAAGCCGTGCAAGTGTTCGAAAAAGGTCAGGATGCCGAAGCCCAGCAGCATCACCCAGTTGAAGCGATGCGTGCGGTGGCGCGGCGGGGCCAGCTTGCCGGCTTCTTCTATGCGGCTGAACAATTCCTCCTGGCGGGGCGCCAGCTTGAGGCGCCCGGGGCGCTTCTTGCCCCAGGAATTCCAGAACATCTGGGCGCCGATGTGATCGAGGCTATCGATCTGCGACAAGTCCCATTCCAGGTCCGCCTTTCCGCTCAGGGAGTTCAAGGTGGCCGTGATGGATTTGATGAGGTCGCGCCGTGCCAGCGCATGCACCTGCCAGATGCCGGTGGCGATGACCGCCTGTGCAAGGCCACTGCTGGCATTGTTGAGGGTTAATGTTGGCGCATTTTCAATCGGCATTGCGCCAGTGTAAAAGAGAATCGTTCGGGCTGCTATCGGAGTTTGTGCGCGGCATCTCAGGCGGCCAGGTGGCGCATCTGGCGCGAGGGGGCCACGGCGGCAGGCGCGTCGAGCTTGCCGGCATAATCCTGGCCGACCAGGGCATCGGCCTCGGCGCGGTTCATGCCGCGGATTTGCAGCCACTGGCTGACCAGCTTGGCCAGCCGGTCCAGGGCAATGCGGTGGGTGGCGTCGGTGACGCTGTAGATCCAGTCGGCGAAGGCCATGAATTGGGCGAACGGCGATGCGCCCAGCAGCACCGGCAGCGTATTGACGAAGCGACCCGAATTGGCGACCAGGTCCCAATAGCGGGCAAAGCGCACCAGCCGCTGCATGGTCGCGAAATCGATCAGATGAGTGGCCAGGATGGTGTAGGGCGGATAAGGATCGTAGACCATGCCGAATTGCTCGGTATGGCGGATGATCGGCGTGCCGCGCAGGCGCTTGAGAATGCCGAACTGGATTTCATGCGGCTTGAGCGCGACCAGCTTGTCGAAGCCGCGTGCAAAGCTGTCCAGGTCTTCGCCGGGCAGGCCGGCGATCAGGTCCACGTGCAGGTGGGCGTGCGAGCATTCGCTGAGCCAGCGGATATTCTCGGCGGCCTTGGCGTTGTCCTGCTTCCGGCTGACCAGCGCCTGCACTTCGGGGTTGAAACTCTGGATGCCGATTTCAAATTGCAGCGCACCGGGCGGGAATTTGCTGATGCCTTCCTTGAGCGCGTCGGGCAGATGGTCGGGAACCAGTTCGAAGTGGGCGTAGACCGGATCGTCCGGGTGGGCGGCCAGCTTGTCGAGGAAGAACTGCATGATCTTCAAGCTGGTCTTGATATTCAGGTTGAAGGTACGGTCCACGAATTTGAACAGCCGCGCGCCGCGGGCATGCAAGCCTTCCAGTTCGGCCAGGAAGGCGTCCAGATTGAATGGCCAGGCGGTCTTGTCGAGCGCGGACAGGCAGAACTCGCACTTGAACGGGCAGCCGCGCGAGGCTTCCACATAAATGGTGCGGTGCGCGATATCGTGATCGGAATACAGCGCATAGGGCAGCTTAATTTCGGCCATTGGCGGCTGCACACCCGCATGCACCTTCATCAGCGGCTTGGGGCCATGCAGGATTTCGCCGCACAGCTTGGGGAAGGTGATGTCGCCCCAGCCGGTAATCAGGTAGTCGGCCAGCTGCACGATTTGCTGCTCGCCCGGCTCGTACGATACTTCCGGCCCGCCCAGCACGATCGTCACTTGCGGCGCCACGCGCTTGAGCATGGCAACCACCCGCGTGGTTTCTTCGACGTTCCAGATATAGATGCCGAATCCGATGATGCGCGGGCTATGCGCCAGCAGGCGTTCGACGATCTCGGTGGTCTTGGCGCCGATGACGAATTCCTGCAGCACGGTCTGCTCGCGCAGCTCGCCCATGTTCGCCAGTAAGTAGCGCAGTCCCAGGGAGGCGTGGGCGTAGCGGGCGTTCAGGGTGGAGAGCAGGATGGTCATGACGGCGTCGTTATGCGGCAAAGCGCACATTGTAGCTTGCAAGGCGCGCTGGCCTTTGCTATAGTTCGCCTCCCCGCAAAACGGGGAGCGTCAGAAAGCAAGACGCTG
>CAMLHI010000213.1 GCA_946479705.1 uncultured Oxalobacteraceae bacterium | reverse complement strand
GGCGCTGCCCAGCAGGCCTGCCTTGAGCGTGACGGTGTAGGCGATGCCGCGCTCGATGCGGTGCACATGGGCCATGCCGCAGTTGTGGGCGATGTCGGTGGCCTTCGAGGCCCACGGCGAAATCGTGCCCAGGCGCGGGATGACGAAAAATTCCTCGGTCGCGCCGTCCAGGCTGGCTGCCTTGAACGGGTCGCCGTAGGTCAGCATGGCGTCCAGGCGGCTGGTGTCGTCGGTCGACAGGGGCGCGCTGGTATCGATGAAATGATAAAAACGGCCCTGGATCGCGGTGATCGCCGGAGCGACCGCTTGCAGCTGCGACAGGAGACGTTGGGAACGGAATGCGGACAGGGCGTTGGAACCCGGCAGTATCAACATGGTGGGGAGATGGTTGATGCAGCAAGGCTGCGTTGTAAAGGGTGTGGAGGCACTGGATCGAGCGGAACAGAAATCCTTTAGACCAATATTATACCGCGTCCCCCCCTCTTCCGGCCATTAGCAGTTGCGGATCGATATGGGTTTGCCGTATGGTAGGCCCTCAAGCGCCGGCGCCCCGGGCCGTTAACATGGTATGAGCGAGAAAGTGGACAGCGATGCAAGATAACAGCAACTTGTCGGTATTGGTGATCGACCCGAATCCGGGCATGCGCGGCAGCCTGCAGAATATGCTCACCCAGGCCAATATCACCAAGATCGAGTTTGCCGTCAGTTCCGGCACGGCCATCAAGCAGCTGGCCAAGCGTTCCTACGACATCCTCCTGTGCGAGTACGACCTGGGCAGCGGCAGCGACGACGGCCAGGACGGACAGCAGCTGCTGGAAGATCTGCGCCACCATAAGCTGATCGGCCTGTGGACCATCTTCATCATGATCACCTCGGAGGGCGTGTACAGCAAGGTCGTCAGCGCGGCCGAACTGACCCCGACCGACTACATCCTCAAGCCCTTCACGGTCGACGTGCTCAGCCAGCGCATCCAGCGCGCCATCGAGCGGCGCACCGCCTTCTTGCCGATCTATCAATTGATTGGCCAGGGCAATCTGCGCCAGGCCGTGCGCGCCTGCGCCGATGCCGAGGCGGCCATCCCCCGCTACGCCTTCGATTTCGCGCGCCTGCGCGCCGAACTGCAGGTCAGCCTGGGCGAACTGGGCGAGGCCGAGAAGCTCTACTGCAGCATCATCGACAACAAGCCGGCCGGCTGGGCTCACCTGGGGCTGGCGCGCACCCTGTTCGCCCAGGGCCGCGGCGAGGAAGCCGAGGGCGTGCTGACCAAGCTGATCGCCGACAATCCGCGCCTGATGGCCGCCTACGACTTGCTGGCGCGCTGCCTGGAAAGCCACGGCGACCTGGCGCGCGCCCAGCGGGTGCTGGAGGAAGCGGTGTCGATTTCGCCGCACATGGTCCGGCGCCTGCGCAAGCTGGGCGAAGTGGCGCTCGACGCGGGCGATGTGCTCGTGGCCGAAAAATCCTTCAAGCAGGTGGTGGCCAAGGCCAAGTATTCGGAGTTCCGCAATCCCGAGGATCACGTCAACCTGATCAAGACCCTGCTGCGCAAGGGCGATGCCACCCAGGCCGGTGGGGTCATCCGCGACATGGAGAAGTCGCTGCGCGGCAATCCCAATGTCGATGCGTGCAGGTCGATTTCGGTGGCGATGCTGCACGATAAGGCTGGCAACAAGGCTGCCGCCCTTGCCGAGTTGGGCACGGCGGTGAATGCGGTGCGCGCGACCAGCGGGCTGTCGAGCGAGATCAAGATCGGGCTGGTCAAGTCCTGTCTGGAAAACCGGCTCGACAGGGAAGCCTCCGACGTCATGCTGGGAGTGATGAATGACGTCAATAGCGGGGTTTCGCCGCAGCAAGCCCTGAGCGTCTTCGTCAAGGCCGGGCGACCCGACCTGGCCGAAGGCATCGGCCATCAGATCAAGGCCCAGGCGCAGGTGCTGCTCAGCCTGGCAGCCGAAAAGTCCAATATGGGCGACCTCAAGGGGGCCGTGCAGACCACCCTGGAAGCGCTGCATATGGCGCCGGGCAATCTGCAAGTGATGATGGCCACGATCAACGCCATCCTCAAGCAGATCGGCGAGCTGGGCTGGGATCACGCGCTGGCCGAAATCTGCCGCACCCAGATCGACACCGTGCGCACGCTCGACGCCGCCCATCCCCTGCTGGGCGTGATCGGCGACGAATATGCCGCGCTCAAACGCAAGTACGGCATCTCCACCTGAGCCCTGCTTTACTTGTCGTCCTCGACGATTGCCACGTTCCAGGGCACTCGGTCGATACTGTCGCCCCTGGTCGGCTATCAGGTCGATAACGAAACCACGTGCTTTGAGACCGGCAGCCCGAACCTGCACGCGAACTTCCAAGCTGCCGATCGCGGCACGGAGCGGTTTCGCTTGACGCCTGCACGCGGCGTGGGACAATAAAGCCGATCTCCACTGGACTACGGGCTGTTGGAAAGGGAGCGCTTTTGAATGAAGATCTTGAGACGCAATATTCTTATGGATTTTGCTTCAAAACACCCAGATTGTAGGAAGTGGATCGCTCAATGGCTGGCCGATGCCAGCAGCAGCATATGGAAAACCAGTCACGACATCAAGGCGCGATACCAATCAGCCAGCTTCTTACCGGCGAATATTGTGATCTTTAATGTTCGCGGGAACAGCTACCGTATGGAAGTTCAACTTGCCTACAAGGTGGGCGTGGTAACCATAAAATGGATTGGCACGCATGACGAGTACATGAAGCGGATACCTGGACATGGAACCTAAAATTCTCAAAACCAAAGCCGACCACGACGTGGCGGTGCGCGAAGCCGAGCGTTTGATCGCGCTCGATCCAGCTGCCGACACCCCAGACGGGGACAGGCTGGCCCTTCTGGCGCTGCTCATCGACGACTTTGAGCGACGACACTATCCATTCGACACACTCGATCCAATCGACATCATCGCGTTTCGAATGGAGGAGCAAGGGCTACAGCCGGCCGACCTGATCCCGTTCCTGGGAAACCAGCGGCGGGTGGACGAAGTGTTGAGCGGCAAACGAACCCTGTCGCTACCCATGATTCGCGCATTGTCAAAAGGTTTGGGCATTCCTGCTGACGCTCTGCTCGGAATGGAACCGTCGGTCACCTCGGCATGAAGTGCCCGTCGCTGCCGCGCGATCCAGGCGCAGCGGCGGCTTCCCCGGCACGTAGCCGTGCCGCTTCACTCCATGTGAAACACTTCCTCCATCGGCGCCCAGTGTTCGCCTTCCGCGGCGCTGTCCAGGCGGCGCTGGCACGGCCCGCACAGCTTCCACCAATCCTGGGTAGCAGGATCGGCGGCGATGGCGGCCATGTCGGCGGCGTAATCCTCGCCGTGGTATTCCCAATAGCCGAACAGCAGGTTTTCCGGCTCGCGCAGGAAGATCGAGTAATTTCTCACATTTGAGGCACTCAGCCTGGCCAGTACCTGGGCCCAGACTGCCGCGTGCAAGACCTTGTATTCGGCGATTTTCTCCGGCGCGATGCCGATCACCATGCCCATGCGTTCCATATTAAAACCCGATCTTGAAGCTGGATGAAATGCCGGTCGGCAGGCTGGCCGGCAGCGCGATGACCAGCGCGTCGTCCTGCTGCTTCCAGCTCAGCGCCGCGTTACTGCCCAGCAGCGCCACCGATTTGACCGGCCGCGTTTCGTGGGCCGATTTCTTGCCGAGCGCGGCGATGCGCACTTCGCCCACCGGCTCGCCCATGGTGATGGCAAACAGCTTGCCGCCCTTGGTGGTAAAACGGATGTCGGCCGGGGTGTAGGCGGTGTCTTCCTTGAAGTGGCCCGAGGCTGCCTTGGTCGGTCCTTCGCCATAGATCTTCCATGGACGGGTGCCGTAGATCGCGTCGCCATTGACCTTCATCCAGGCGGCCATCTCCACCACGAATTTCTGGCATTCCGGCGGCAGGCTGCCGTCCGGGTACTGCACCACGTTCAGCAGCAGATTGCCGTTCTTGCTGACGATATCGGCCAGCATGTGCACGATTTCCGGGGTGGTCTTGTACTTGAAGCCTTCGCTGTAGAACCAGTCGCCGATCGAGGTGTCGGTCTGCCATGGATCGGGATTGATGCCTTCCATGACGCCGCGCTCGACGTCCTGCACGCCCGCCTTGCGCAGGAATTCGCCGGACCCGATGTCCTTGTGGTTGTACACCGCTTCGTTCTTGCCCTTGTGGGCCGCCATGTTGCGGTTATAGAACTCGGCCAGCATGGTGCGTCCCACCACGCCGAAAGGAATGCCGCCGTCCGAATACAGCAGGTCGGGCTGGTAATGGCTGAGCAGGTCGGTCACGCGCTTAAACCATTCCTTATGCCACTCGGGGTTCTTCGCGTACCAGGTATCGCTGCCACGGTAGGCTTCCTGATGGGCCGGATGGTACAGGTCGGCGTAAGCCGGGTCGGCCCCATCGTAGGACACGCCGAACTGCGGCCAGACCTGGTCGTAGCCGTGGCTGGTGGTCCACCACGCATAGCTGGCGCCCAGGTGCTCGGAGACGCCGAAGCGCAGTCCGGCCTTCAATGCCGCGTCATGCCAGGCGCCAACGATGTCGCGCTTGGGCCCCATCTTGACGGCGTTCCAGCGGTGGAATTTCGAATCCCACAGGTCGAAGTTGTCGTGGTGCACTCCCATGGAGACGAAATACTTCGCGCCGGCTTGCTTGTACAAGGCCATCAGCGCTTCCGGATCGAATTTCTCGGCCTTCCACAGGGGAATGATGTCCTTGTAGCCACTCTTGCTCGGGTGGCCGTAATGCTCCAGGTGATGCTGGTATTGCGGGGTGCCGTAGATGTACATAGTCCTGGCGTACCAGTCGCCCGCGCGCGGCACCGATTGCGGACCCCAGTGCGACCAGATGCCGAACTTGGCATCACGGAACCAGTCCGGCGCCGAATAGGT
>CAMLHI010000212.1 GCA_946479705.1 uncultured Oxalobacteraceae bacterium | reverse complement strand
TGACGGAATCGAGCGCGGCGGCATCGGCCTTGTTGACATCGACCTGGGCGAAAGCCATGCCCATGGCGGCGATCAGGGCGGCAACAGCAAGCAACAGTTTCTTGATCACGGTGTTCTCCATTGGTTGAGATAGGGACCGGCACATGCCGGCCCGCGTGACTCAACGCCTGGAGCCCGGGTCGCAGTTGACCCGCACGATTGAGTGCCCTCAAGCGGCCCTCAGCCCTTCCAAGCTACGCAAGAAGCCGGTAGCCCACCGCCGTTTCGGTCAGCAGATAGCGCGGCTGGGCCGGATCGGCTTCCAGCTTCTGGCGCAGGTGGCCCATGTAGATGCGCAGGTAGTGGCCGTTCTCGGCATTGGACGGCCCCCACACTTCGCGCAGCAGCTGCGGGTTGGTCATGACTCTTCCGGCATTGGCCACCAGCGCCGCCAGCAACCGGTATTCGGTCGGCGTCAGATGCACCGGCTGGCCGCCCTTCTCGACGTGGCGCCGGCCGATGTCGACGCTGACGTCGCCGAAACGGGTGACGCCGTCGCCGCCGGCCTGCGGCGCGCGCTGGCGGCGCAGCGCGGCGCGCACCCGCGCCAGCAGTTCGCCCACGCTGAACGGCTTGGTCAGGTAGTCGTCGGCACCGGCATCGAGCGCGGCGATCTTGTCGGCCTCGCCGATGCGCGCCGACAGCACGATGATCGGTACCGCCGACCAGCCGCGCACGTCGGCGATGAAGCGCTTGCCGTCGCCGTCGGGCAGGCCCAGGTCGAGGATGATCAGGTCCGGCTTGCGGGTGCCGGCGTCGATCAGGCCGCGCTGCATGGTGGCCGCCTCGGCCACGTGCCAGCCCTGCCCTTCCAGCGCCAGGCGCACGAAGCGGCGGATCTGCGGTTCGTCTTCGACCAGCAGGGCCACTGGGATCGGTTCGCTCATGATGCGGTTTCCACGTTCGATTCGGGGACCGGCAGCGCGGGCGGTGTGCCCAGCGCCAGCCGGAAGATAAAGGCGGCGCCGCCGCCGGGCGCGGCCTGCGCGCCGATGCTGCCGCCATGCGCCTGCATGACGGCGCGGCAGATCGCCAGCCCGAGGCCGACGCCGGGAATGGAAGACTCGCGCTCGCCACGGGTGAATTTGTCGAACACGGCTTCTTCCGAGCCGGGCACCAGACCCGGGCCGTTATCCTCCACCGCCACCACCGCGCAGCCTTCCTCGAGGCGCGCGCGGATCACGATGCGGGCATCGTCCGGCGTGTACTTGGCGGCGTTTTCCAGCAGGTTGCACAGCACCCGCTCGATCAGCACGGCGTCGTAGCGCACCAGCGGCAGCTGCGGTGCCAGCTCGGTGCGGATGGTGCGCCCGCCCAGCTGGCGCGCGCAGGCGTGCAGCGCGCTGCCGACCACTTCCTCCAGCGCGTGCCACTGCAGGTTCAGCGTCACGGCCCCACTCTGCATGCGCGCCATCTCCAGCAGGTTCGACACCAGTGTGCTCATGCGCGCCGCTTCCTCATGCAAGGCCAGCGCCAGTTCGCGCTGGCCTTGCGCCAGCGCCGGCTGCGACAGCGCCAGCGCTTCCGACAGCCCGACCAGCGATGTCAGCGGCGTGCGGATGTCGTGCGACAGCGCCGACAGCAGCGAATTGCGCAGGCGCTCCGACTCCATGCGCAGCTCGGCGTCGCCGGCCACCTCGACGTAGTGCACCCGTTCGATGGCGATGGCCGCCAGCGCGCCGAAGGTGTCGAGCTGCTTGCGCTGCTCGGGAATGAGCAGCGAGCGTCCGTGCTCGGGCCAGATCACCAGCACGCCGCGGGTGCGCATGGGTGCCACCAGCGGCAGATGGAAGAAGGCATTGCCGGGCATGATGCCGGTGCCGGTGCCGGCCGGCGCCGCATGGTCGTAGGCCCACTGCGCCAGTCCCAGGTCGATCACGCTCATGACCGGCACGCCGGGGCGGCCGGCGCCGGCCGGATAATCGAGCCGGCCCTGCGCGTTCGGCAGCAGCAGCATGGCGTGCGCGTCGAAGGTGCGCTGGATGGCATCGCGCGTGATCTCGAACACCTGCTCGATCACCAGCGTGCCCGAGAGAGCGCGCGCGAACTCGTACAGCGCGCGCGACCGCGCTTCGCGCCGGCGCGCCACGTTGGCCTGGTAGCGCAGTCCGGCCGTCAGGCCGCTGGTGATCAGGCCGACCGCCAGCATGACGATGAAGGTCACGCCGTATTGCAGGTCGCCGGCCTCGTAGGAAAAGCGCCGCGCCGCGATCGTCAAGGCGGCGCTGCCGGTCAGGGTCGCCATCACGGCGGCCTCGCGCCCGAGCCGCACCGCCACCAGCACCACCGTCAGCAGGTACAGCATGGCGATGTTGGCGATGTCGAAGTACGGCAGCAGCGGCGAGGTTACCAGCGCCGTGAGCACGCTGGCGCCGGCACCGAGCAGGTAGCGGCGCGGGCGCGAGAACAGCGGCGCGGCACGCTGGCGCAGGCTGCCGCGTGCGTATTGGTCGAGCGCCACCTCGACGATATCGAGCTGGCAATTGGCGGCAGCGATGCGCTGGCCCAGAGGACGGTGCCACCAGCGCGGACTGCCGCGCCCGAGCACAACGCGGCCGGCGCCGACGCCGTGCGCATGCGCGGCAATGGCGCGCGCAATGTCGCCGCTGGCCAGCACGGCAGTGCTGGCGCCCAGCGATTCGGCCAGCTGCAGCACCTGCAGGATGTGCTTGCGCTGGTCCGAGGGCAGGCGCTGCAGGCGTGGCGTTTCCACATACACCGCGTGCCAGGGCGCGCCCGCCTCGACGGCCAGCTGGGCCGCGCGGCGCACCAGCTGCACCGCGTCGGTGCCACAGCCCACGCAGGCCAGCAGGGAGCGTGCGCGCTGGGATCGGTCAGGAAGGTCGGTGGCGCTGGACATGGGCCGATTGTGCCACAGCGGCACGCGCCCGATCGGCCGGCGGCGCCATTTTTACGCTTTGTTTACAGGCCCACGCCCAGTCTTTACGACATTTTTAGACGCGCTTCGATAGCCTGAACAGGGTCGAAACAGCCAATCGAAATCCATGCAAACCACCACCATCCGCGACGCCCTGCTGGGCAAACCGCTCGACCCGATGCGCGCCGAGACGCGCCATTCGCTGGCCCTGGTCGCCTTCCTCGCCTGGGTCGGGCTGGGTGCCGACGGCCTGTCCTCCTCTGCCTACGGGCCGGAAGAAGCCTTCAAGGCGCTCGGCACCCACGGCCACTTCGGCCTCTACCTCGCGCTGGCCACCGCCGCCACGGTCTTCATCATCTCGCTGGCCTACAACCAGGTCATCGAACTGTTCCCCAGCGGCGGTGGCGGCTACCGTGTCGCCAGCGTGCTGCTCGGACCCTACGCCGGCCTGACCTCGGGCGCGGCGCTGGTGGTCGACTACGTGCTGACCATCGCCATTTCCGTGGCCGGCGGCGTGGACGCCCTGTTCAGCGTACTGCCGCCTGGCGCCCAGGCCTACAAGCTGGGCACCGAACTGGCGGTGGTGTTCGCGCTGCTATGGATGAACCTGCGCGGCGCCAAGGAATCGATCAAGCTGCTGCTGCCGATCTTCCTCGGCTTCGTGGCCACCCATGCGCTGCTGATCGTGTATGGCGTGGCGGCGCATGCCGCTTCGCTGCCTTCGCTGATGGGCGAAACGGCGGCCGAAACCGGCAAGCTCGCGCACGACACCTCCTGGGTCTTCACCCTGGCCCTGCTGCTGAAAGCCTATTCGCTCGGCGGCGGCACCTACACCGGCATCGAAGCGGTATCGAACAATGTCAATGCGCTGGCCGAGCCGCGCGTGCGCACCGGCAAGCTGACCATGCTGTACATGGCCGTCAGCCTGGCCTTCACGGCCGGCGGCATCATCCTGCTCTACCTGCTGTGGAACGCCCAGCCGGCCGAGGGCCAGACCCTCAACGCGGTGGTATTCAAGTCCATCCTGGCCAGCCTGGGCCTGACCGGCACCGCGCTGGCCGTGGCCCTGGCCGCCACCCTGCTGTTCGAAGCCGGCCTGCTGCTGGTGGCGGCCAACACGGGCTTCCTGGGCGGCCCCGCGGTACTGGCCAACATGGCGGCAGACTCGTGGGTACCGCACCAGTTCCGCTACCTGTCGACCCGCCTGGTGACGCAGAACGGCGTGCTGCTGATGGGCGTTGCCGCCGCGGCCGCGCTGCTCTGGACCGGCGGGAAGGTCGACCTGCTGGTGGTCCTGTACAGCATCAACGTGTTCCTCACCTTCAGCCTGTCGCTGGCCGGCCTGTGCCGCTACTGGTTCCAGCGCCGCGCGCAGAAAGGCGCCGTCGCGCGCCTGCTGCTATCTTCCCTGGGCCTGTCCGTCACCGCCGGCATCCTGGCCGTGACCGTGGTCGAGAAGTTCTTCGAGGGCGGCTGGGTCACGGTGTTCGTCACCGCGCTGGTGATCGCCCTGTGCCTGCTGGTGCGCGCCCACTACCGCGATACCCGCAAGCGCATCGACATGGTCGACGACGTGTTCGCCGGCCAGCCGATGGGTCCCGTTCAGGAGTCGATCGCGCCGGTGTCCGACGCGCACACGGCGGTGTTCGTGGTGGGCAGTTCGCGCGGCGGCGGCCTGCATGCGCTGCTGTGGGTACTGCGCATGTTCCCCGGCCACTTCACCAACTTCATCTTCGTCAACGCACGCACGGTCGACGCCTATGCCTACGGCGGCGCCGAGCAGCTCGATGACATGCGCCGGCGCGCCCAGGAGTCGCTCGACTACTTCGTGCGCTACTGTCACAGCCACGGTATGGCGGCGGAAGGCAGGCTGGTATTCGGCACCGATCCTGTCGCCACGTTGACCCAGGCTTGCCAGGACATCGGCCAGCAGCACACCAACGCGATTTTCTTTACCAGCAAGCTGGTGTTCAAGAGCGACAACTGGCTCACCCGCCTGCTGCACAA
>CAMLHI010000211.1 GCA_946479705.1 uncultured Oxalobacteraceae bacterium | reverse complement strand
TTAGTGCTTCAGGCCGCGCCAGCCGATGTCGCGCCGGAACTGGGCGCCGTTGAAGTGGATCTTGTCGACCGTTTCGTATGCCTGTTTCTGGGCCATCTTGACCGAGTCGCCCAGGCCCACCACGCACAGCACGCGGCCGCCGCTGGTGACCAGCTTGCCGCCGGCGATCCGGGTGCCGGCGTGGAAGGTCACGCATTCGGGCGTTTCGGCGGGAATGCCGTCGATGACGTCGCCCTTGCGCGGGCTGTCCGGATAGCCGGCCGCCGCCATCACCACACCCACCGCCGTGCGGCGGTCCCATTCCAGTTCGACCGCGTCGAGCGTGCCGTTGACGGCGTGTTCCATCACCGTCAGCAAGTCGCTCTTCAGACGCGCCATGATCGGCTGGGTCTCGGGGTCGCCCATGCGGCAGTTGAATTCCAGCGTGCGCGGGTTGCCTTTGTCGTCGATCATCAGACCGGCGTACAGGAAGCCGGTGAACACGATGCCGTCCTTGGCCATGCCCTGGATGGTCGGGTTGATGATCTCGCGCATCACGCGCGCGTGCATCGCGGGAGTGACGATCGGGGCGGGCGAGTAGGCGCCCATGCCGCCGGTGTTCGGGCCTTCGTCGTGGTCGCGCAGGCGCTTGTGGTCCTGGCTGGTGGCCAGCGGCAGGACGTTCTTGCCGTCGCACATGACGATGAAGCTGGCTTCTTCGCCGGCCAGGAATTCTTCGATGACGATGCGCGCGCCGGCGTCGCCGAAGCGGTTGTCCGACAGCATGTCGTCGACCGCCTGGTGCGCTTCTTCGAGGCTCATGGCCACGACCACGCCCTTGCCGGCCGCCAGGCCGTCGGCCTTGATGACGATCGGCGCGCCGTTGGCGTCGATGTAGGCGTGCGCGGGGGCCGCGTCGGCGAAGGTTTCGTAGCGCGCCGTCGGGATGCCGTGGCGGTGCATGAAGGCCTTGGCGAAGTCTTTCGACGATTCGAGCTGGGCCGCGGCCTTGGTGGGCCCGAAGATCTTCAGGCCGCGCGCGCGGAACAGGTCGACGATGCCGGCCGCCAGCGGCACTTCCGGACCGACCACGGTCAGGCCGACGTGCTCTTTTTCGACAAAGTCGGCCAGCGCGGCCGGGTCGGTGAGCTCGACATTGACCAGCCGGACGTCGCGCGCGGTGCCGCCGTTGCCGGGGGCGACGTAGACGATCTGGATACGTTCGGATTGGGCCAGTTTCCAGGCCAGTGCGTGTTCGCGGCCGCCAGAGCCGACTACCAGGATTTTCATAGGCTGCTTATTCTTCGATCAGGGCGTTGGTATAGACTTCCTGCACGTCGTCGAGGTTTTCGAGGGCGTCCAGCAGTTTTTGCATCTTGAGCGCGTCGTCGCCGGTAAACACGGTTTCGGTGGCCGGCTTCATGATGATCTCGGCCACTTCAGCCTTGAAGCCGGCCGCGTCCAGCGCTTCCTTGACGCCGGCAAAGGCGAACGGGTCGCACAGCACTTCGAAGCCGCCTTCCTCGTCGGCCACCACGTCGTCGGCGCCGGCTTCCAGCGCCGCTTCCATCAGTTTGTCTTCATTCACGCCGGGGGCGAACAGGAACTGGCCGCAGTGCTTGAACATGAAGGCCACCGAGCCTTCGGTGCCCATGTTGCCGCCGTTTTTATTGAAGGCGTGGCGCACTTCGGCCACGGTGCGCACGCGGTTGTCGGTCATGCAGTCGACAATGATGGCGGCGCCGCCGATGCCGTAGCCTTCATAGCGCACTTCTTCGTAGTTGACCCCTTCCAGGCCGCCCGAGCCGCGCTGGATGGCGCGCGTGACGTTTTCCTTCGGCATGTTGGCATCGGCCGCCTTGTCGACCGCCAGGCGCAGGCGCGGGTTGGCGGCAATGTCGGCCCCTCCCATGCGCGCGGCGACCGTGATCTCCTTGATCAGGCGCGTCCAGATCTTGCCGCGCTTGGCATCGGTGGCAGCCTTTTTGTGCTTGATGTTGGCCCATTTGCTGTGTCCAGCCATGTCGAATCTTCCTTAGACGAAGGTAGGGGATCTCGAAGCGCAGTGTTCGAGAGAGGCCGATATTTTAGCATAGCGGCCACGGCGAAATCCGTCCCCCGCCAGCCGGCCCGGCCGATTCGCTTTACAATCGTGGCATGACAAAAAACGCAACTTCCACGGCCGCGCCAGCCCTCGCGCGCCGGGCGCTGGTGACCGGACTGGCCATCGCCATCGCCGGCGCCATCCTGTTCTCCACCAAGGCCATCGTGGCCAAGCTGCTGTACCGCCATCAGCTCGACGCGGTCACCGTGCTGGCCTTTCGCATGCTGTTTTCGCTGCCGGTGTTTGCCGCCGTGGCGCTGTGGAAAATGCGCACCGAGGCGCCGCTGTCCAGCCGCGACCGCTGGCGCCTGATCGGCCTGGGCCTGGTGGGCTACTACCTGTCGAGCTTCCTGGACTTTCTCGGCCTGCAGTTTATTTCGGTGGGCCTGGAGCGCCTGATCCTGTTCCTGACGCCGACTTTCGTGCTGCTGATCACCTCCACGGTGCTCAAGCGCCACATCAGCAAGATCGAGTGGCTGGCCATGGCCACTTCCTACTGCGGCATCGTGCTGGTGTTCGCGCACGACTTGCGCGGCAGCGGCAGCAGCGCGGCCATCGGCGCGGCGCTGGTGCTGGGCTCGGCGCTGTCCTACGCGCTCTACCTGCTGGGCTCGGGCGAAATGGTCAAGCGCCTCGGTTCCATGCGCCTGGTGGCCTACGCCATGTGCGTCTCGAGCGCGGCCTGCATCGGCCAGTTCTTCGCGCTGCGCCCGGCCGCCATGCTGATCCAGCCGGCTGAGGTGTACTGGCTGTCGCTGGCCAACGGCATCTTTTGCACTATCCTGCCGGTCTATATGACCATGGCGGCGGTACAGCGCATCGGCGCGCCGGCCGCCTCGCAGGCTGGCATGATCGGCCCGGTCTCGACCCTGTTTCTGGGAGCATTGATCTTGGACGAGCCGATCACCGTCGTACAATTGGCCGGGACGGTGCTCGTCATCGCCGGGATCTACATGCTGTCGACAAAAAAATAATCCATCACAGTGAAAGCCAAGGACATGACTCAAGCCACCAGGACGCGCATCGCGCTGATCGCGCACGACAAGAAAAAAGACGACATGATCACCCTGGCGGCGGAGTATCGGGACTTCCTGCGCGGCTGCGCGCTGGTTGCCACCGGCACCACCGGCGGGCGCCTGGCCAATGAGCTGGGCCTGGCGGTCGAGCGCAAGCAGTCCGGGCCGTTCGGCGGCGACCTGCAGATCGGTGCGGAACTGGTCGATGGCCGCATCGATGCGGTGATCTTCCTGCGCGACCCCATGACGCCGCAGCCGCACGAACCGGACATCAACGCCCTCGTGCGCGCCTGCGACGTGCACAATGTGGCTTGCGCCACCAATCTGTCGAGCGCGCACTTGGTGCTATCCCAGTTGCAATTGCGCGCCGCCCAGTAATCGAGGAGAACGGTATGGCCAAGGCAATCCGCATGCAGCGCACCGGCGGCCCGGAGGTGATGGAGTATGTCGACGTGGATGTCGGCGCGCCCGGCCCGGGCGAGGCGACCGTGCGCAATCACGCCATCGGCCTGAATTTCATCGACGTGTATTTTCGCACCGGGCTGTATCCCCAGCCCCTGCCGGCCGGCCTTGGCATGGAAGGCGCCGGCGTGGTCGAGGCGGTCGGGGAGGGCGTGACCGAGGTGGCCGTGGGCGACCGGGTGGCCTATGCGGCGCGCCCCAACGGCGCCTATGCCGAGCTGCGCACGATGCCGGCCGCCATCCTGGTCAAGTTGCCGGACGCAATTTCCTTCGAGACTGGCGCGGCCATGATGCTGCAGGGCTTGACGGTGCAATACCTGTTGAATGGCTGCGGCAAGCTCAAGGCGGGCGACACCATCCTGTTCCATGCCGCCGCCGGCGGCGTCGGGCAGATCGCGGCGCAGTGGGCGCGCGCCATCGGCGTGAGCATGATCGGCACGGTCGGTTCGGAAGAGAAGGCGGCGCTGGCACGGTCCCAGGGCTGCGCGCACGTAATCAACTACAACACCGAAAATTTCGTCGAGCGCGTGGCCGACATCACTAATGGAAAAAAAGTGCCGGTGGTGTTCGACTCGGTCGGCAAGGATACCTTCATCGGCTCGCTCGACTGCCTCAGTCCGCGCGGCCTGATGGTCAGCTTCGGCAACGCGTCCGGACCGGTGCCGCCGCTGGCATTGAACGAGCTGGCAAGCCGCGGCTCGCTATTTATTACCCGGCCGACCCTGCAAAGCTACGCCGACACGCGCGAGCACCTGCTGGCCATGGCGGCCGATCTGTTTGGAATGGTGGGAAGTGGGAAGGTCAAGATTGCGATCAACCAGCGCTACCGGCTGGCCGACATCGCCCAGGCGCACCGCGAGCTGGAAGCGCGCAAGACCACCGCTTCGTCGGTGATCCTGCCATGAGCGCGCCGGACGATAGCCCCAAGTTCGGGCGTCTCTTGATCGTATTGATCCTGGCGGTGCTGCTGGTGGTGGGGATTACCTTCGGCTCGGAAGCCTACTTCTCGTAATCCCCCCGCAGGCTCGGACTCAGCCTTCGCGCTTGAGTTCCACGCGGCGTTCGACGCCGCTCGGGCCGGGGAAGCCCTGGAAAGCGCTTCGCACCAGGGCCGGCATCAGCGCCGGGGTGGAGCGCTGGCCGCTGTCGTTGTGCACGGTGACGTCGAACAAGGGCTTGCCGTCACCGGCGGCCTTGATGGCCACGCGCAGTTCACGTTTGTAGACGTGGCGGATCACTTCCCGGTAGGCCACCGGGTCATCCCAGAACGGGTCGTAGAACGGGCTGTACAGGCCGCCGCCCCAGTAGCGCCGCGCGCGCCAGTACGGACGGTAGGCGTAGGCGTAGGGCGAGGCGAAGATGC
>CAMLHI010000210.1 GCA_946479705.1 uncultured Oxalobacteraceae bacterium | reverse complement strand
ACGGTCGAACTGGAAAAGCTCACCGACTACACCGTGCTCGACCGCGCGGTGCTGCTGGCCGAGATCGGAAAGATCCGCGGGCAGGGTTACGCGCTGGTCAACCAGGAAATGGAACTGGGACTGCGCACCTTGGCCGTCCCGCTGCGCAACTTCAAGGGCGAAACGGTCGCTGCGATGAACGTCAGCATCAGTGCCGACCGCATGCCGGTGGAGCAGGTGATGGGCGTGTGCCTGCCACAACTGGTGAAGGTGCAGACCGAGCTGTCGGCCTTGCTGTAGTTCGGATTCGGCCTACGTGCCGGCCTCATGCATCAATGGGAGCACTGACCCCGAGGGATTGGGAGGGCGCATTTGCCACGGTCCCTCGCGAAACGGCCGAATTTTGTTCGCGGACTGGCGAGCCGGCGCCCCATCCCCCGAACATTCTTCACCACACCGGGGTCAGTGCTCCCATTGATGCATCAGATCGCTTTCTTCAGGTCAGCTTCGGTCTGGCCAGGTAGGATTCGGCCGACTTGTTGTTCGGCTCGTTGTTGGCGGAATTGTTTGGGGGTGAGGCCGGTGTGCTTCTTGAAGGCGCGGCTAAAGTAGGCGGGGTCCTGGAAGCCCAGTTCGTAGGCGATGCTGGCCACGTTCGACGGGGCGTAGGTGAGCTTGCGGCAGGCTTCCAGCATGAGCCGGTCCTGCACGATGTCGAAGGCGGATTTGCCCGCCAGTTTCAGGCACAGGCGGTTGAGCCGCACCGCGGTCACTTTCAACGCGTCCGCGTAGTGGGCCACCGAGGCACCGCCCTTGTAATCGCGTTCGACCGCGGCGCGGAAGCGGCTGAACAGTTCGAACTCGGGATGGCCCGACTGGCGCGCGGCGCTGTGTTCGGCCTGCACCCGCACCAGCAGCAGAAGCACGCTGCGCGCCAGCCATTCGAGCATCAGCGCTTGCCCCTGCTGCGGCCAGGCGGTTTCTTCGATCAGGTTCTGCAGCAGCGCTTCGATGCGCGCGCGCGGCGCGTCGTCCAATGCAATGGCCAGCGGTTCCACGAACAGCGGCGAGAACAGGTCGCCGCGGTGCTCCGGCGTCGAGAACAGCACGTTCTGGTCCACCGTCAGTACGTATCCTTGCGCCTGTTCGGAGAAGTCGAAGCCGTGCACCACCGCCGGATGCACGGTGATGGCGACCGGCCCTTCGCAGGCCCACTCGTCATCCTGGATGGCCGCGCGCACGCTTCCGCCGAGTAGGAAAAGTACCTGAAAAAGGCCCGGATGGGTATGCCGTGCGATGTGCCAGTCGTGCAGCTGGCTGCGCGTTTCGATCAGCTCCACATGGACGAATTCGGCGTCCGCTACGGGTGTGCTTTCTCCATATAGGGCGAACTGGGGAATCACGTCCGGGGCAGGTTTGGTCGATGGCGTCATGTCAAGAAAGTACAATAATTGGATAACTTCATCCATTCTATTCCAGGCCGAGCCTGTCTACCATCACGGTCAACAAATACCCAAGGAGACTGTCATGCGTACCCAAGTTGCCATCATCGGCGCCGGCCCGGCCGGCTTGTTGCTGTCCCATCTGCTGCACCTGAACGGCATCGAGTCGGTGGTGATCGAGTCGCGCAGCCAGGCCGAGATCGAATCGACCATTCGTGCCGGGGTGCTGGAGCAGGGCACCATGGATATCCTCAACGACTCCGGCGTGGGCGAACGCATGCGGGCCGAAGGGGCGCTGCATCATGGCTTCGAGCTGGCCTTCGGCGGCCGCCGCCACCGTATCGACCTGGCCGAGTTGACCGGCAAGTCGATCACGGTCTACGCCCAGCATGAGGTGATCAAGGACCTGGTGGCCGCGCGCGTGGCCGCCGCCGGCCAGCTGCTGTTCAACGTGAGCGAGGTGACGCTGCACGACACCGAGTCCACCTCACCGCATGTGCGCTTTACCCACAAGGGCGAAGCCTGCCGCATCGATGCCGACTTCGTGATCGGCTGCGACGGCTTTCATGGCGTGACGCGCCCGGCCATGCCGCCGCAGGGCCGCAGCGACCATCAGCGCATCTATCCCTTCGGCTGGTTCGGCATCCTGGTCGAGTCGGCACCATCGGCGCCCGAGCTGATCTACGCGCGCCATGAGCGCGGCTTCGCGCTGGTCAGTACGCGTTCCCCCAGCGTGCAACGGCTGTACTTCCAGTGCGACCCGAAGGACAGCGTCGAGAACTGGTCGGACGACCGTATCTGGGCCGAGCTGCACGCGCGCCTCGAAAACTCCGATGGCTGGCGCGTCCAGGAAGGCAAGATCTTCCAGAAGAATATCATCGGCATGCGCAGCTTCGTGTCCACGCCGATGCAGGCCGGGCGGCTGTTCCTGGCGGGCGATGCGGCCCACATCGTGCCACCGACCGGCGCCAAGGGCATGAACCTGGCCGTATCCGACGTGCGCCTGCTCTCGCAAGGCCTGGAGCAGTTCTACCGGCAGGGCAGCAGCGCCCGGCTCGACAGCTACACAGGCGACGCGCTCAAGCGCATCTGGCGCGCGGAGTACTTTTCGTGGTGGATGACCAGCATGCTGCACACCTTCGACGACGCCAGCTCGTTCCAGCGCGAAGTGCAGCGCGCGGAGCTGGACAACGTGGTGGCTTCGCGTGCGCTCGCAACGGCACTGGCGGAGAATTATGTGGGGGCATTTTAGGCATCGATATTGCGGCGTTTGATCGTGCCGCCCACATGGACCATAATTTGTCGATCCATCCTGGGAGACCAAACATGCACCGATCGCTCGCCCTTCCGCTGTTCTTCGCCTGTCTGCCCGTGGGCGCCGCCGAACCGGTACCCCAGCCACCCCTGCGAACCGAGTTCGTCTTCGAAGCCCGCGTCAAGGTCGACAAGCCGCTGGTCATCGGCCAGAGCGCCTACGGCCTGCGCCGCGTTGTGCCGATCACCGGAGGCAGCTTCGCCGGCCCAGCGATTAAGGGCAGCGTGCTGCCGGGCGGCGCCGACTGGCAGTTCGTCCGGCCCGACGGCGTGCTCGAAGTGCAGGCCAAGTACACCCTCAAGACCGACGACGGGGCCCTGATCACCGTGGAGAACCGCGGCCTGCGCCACGCTTCGCCCGCCGTCATGGAACGCATCGGCAAGGGCGAACTGGTGCCGCCCAGCGAATACTACTTCCGCACCACCGCGCAGTTCGAGGCGCCGGCCGGCAGCAAGTACGAGTGGCTCAACCGCGCGGTCTTCATCGGCGTGGCCGAGCGCCACCCGGATGCGGCGGTGCTGCGCTTCTACCAGGTGCAGTAAGCGCGGCGCAGGCGTTTACTGCTCGCAGATCGCCACGACGTTCAACAGCCGCCGCTTAACCGCGGCTGGAGGACTGTGGCGTGGCCAGCGGGGCGCGGCTGGATTCGTTGTTGGCGGTGACGAGCTTGGCCAGCAATTGCATGAACTGCTGCCGTTCCTCGGCGCTGAGCGGCGCGAGCAGGCGCTGGCGCAGACGCTGGGCCGGTGGCACCAGCTCGGCCAGCAGGGCCTGGCCGGACGCGGTCACGTACAGGGCGCGCTGGCGCCGGTTGTGCGGGATGATGCGCCGTTCGATCAAGCCTTTTTCGTCCAGCCGCACGCACACCGTGGCGGTGGTCGAGGTGTCGAGCGCCACGATGCCAGCCAGGGTGACCTGGTCGATGCCGGGATGGCTGGCCAGCGCGCGCAGGGCCGCATACTGCACCGGGGTGAGCGCGGCGCCGAACTCGTCGTGGAATAGCGACACCGAAATTTGCTGGGCGCGCCGCAGCAGGTGGCCGGGATGGTCGTATAGGTCGGTCAGCTCGCTGCCGGCCTCCAGGGTATCGGGAAGTTGGTCCATAGTTAGTGGGCGACATGGTAGCACGCACTCCCTCTGCCGAGTTCGAATGGGAGTTTACTTTTGCAAAAAAACGGTTCATACTCGATTCATATTCAGTGCACTGAATGTTATTCAAAATAATTATATGGAGACGGCAATGTTCCCCAAAAATGCCTGGTATGTCGCTTGCACCCCCGACGAGATCGTCGACAAACCGCTCGGCCGCCAGATCTGCGGCGAACGCATCGTGTTCTACCGCGGCGAAGGAGGCAGGGTTGCCGCCGTGGAGGACTTCTGTCCGCACCGCGGTGCGCCGCTGTCGCTCGGCTTCGTGCGCGATGGGCAGCTGGTGTGCGGCTACCACGGCCTGCAGATGGGCTGCGAGGGCAAGCCGGTGGCCATGCCGGGCCAGCGCGTGCGTGGTTTTCCCTGCATCGGCAGCTACGCGGTCGAGGAACGCTACGGCTTCATTTGGGTGTGGCCGGGCGACCAGGCCCTGGCCGACCGGAGCAAGATCCACACGCTCGAATGGGCGGTCGATCCGCAGTGGGCCTATGGCGGCGGGCTGTTTCACATCGCCTGCGATTATCGCCTGATGGTCGACAACCTGATGGACCTGACCCACGAAACCTATGTGCACGCCGACAGCATCGGCCAGAAGGAGATCGACGAGGCGCCGGTCAACACGCGCACTGAAGGCGGCCAGGTCATCACCAGCCGCTTCATGGAAGCGATCGGCGCGCCGCCGTTCTGGCGCGCCGCGCTGCGCGCCAACGGCCTGGCCGACGACGTGCCGGTCGACCGCTGGCAGATCTGCCGCTTCTCCACGCCCAGCCACGTGATGATCGAAGTGGGCGTGGCGCATGCCGGCAAGGGCGGAATGGATGCGCCCGACGAATTCAAGGCATGCAGTATCGTGGTCGACTTCATCACCCCCGAAACCGAAACCACCCATTGGTACTTCTGGGGTATGGCGCGCAAGTTCAAGCCGGAGGACAAGGAGCTGACCGAATCGATCCGCCAAGGCCAGGGCAAGATCTTCAGCGAAGACCGCGCCATCCTGGAACTGCAGCAGCAAAACCTGCTGCGCCATCCCGAGCGCAAACTGCTGATGC
>CAMLHI010000209.1 GCA_946479705.1 uncultured Oxalobacteraceae bacterium | reverse complement strand
AGTCCAGCCAGGCCTGGGCCGCGCTCACCGCCGCCTCCAGCTCCTGGCCGACGGTGTCGAACTGGCGCTCGATGTAGTCGGCGGGCGGATCGTTCTGCTTGAGCACCTGTTCGAGCGCCAGCGATGCGGCCGCCATGCGCTTCGCCCCGACGCTGCCAACCCCGCCGCGCAGGCTGTGCAGCACCTTGGCCGAGTCCTGCGGCGCGCCGGCACGCCACAAGGCGCGCGCCTGCTCGAACTGCAAGCCGCCATCGTCGATCATGCGCCGTACCAGCTTGGCGATCGAGGCCAGATGGCCCGGATTGCCGCGCGCGATATTGAGCAGCGGTTCGAGCCGCAGCACCGGCAGATGCGCGGTCGCGGCGGACACCTCGGGCAAGGGCGCCGATGTGGGCGCGGGCTCGATGGCGCTCTGGCCCGCCGTCGGCAAGCCGGCCGGCAGATGGCGCGCAATGGTGTCCAGCATCTCGTCGACCTCGACCGGCTTGGCGATCAGGTCGTCCATGCCGCATTCCTGGCAGGCCGCGCGCTCGTTCTCGGTCACCCCCGCCGTCATGGCCACGATCGGCACGCGCAGTTTGAGTTCCGTGCGGATCGCGCGGGTCGCCTCGTAGCCGTCCATGACCGGCATCTGGATATCCATCAGCACCAGGTCGTAGGCCAGCGGATTGGCCCGCAGGCGCTCCAGCGCGAGCTGGCCGTTGGCGGCGACGTCGATCCGCGCGCCGACCCGCTCCAGGATGCCGCGCGCGACCGCCTGGTTCAATTCATTGTCCTCGGCCAGCAGCAGGCGCACGCCATCGAGGCGGCGCATCGGCGCGGCGGCATCGGCGCGCCGCACGGGCGCGGCCGGCATCACGAATGGCAGCGGGCCCTTGGCGCGGCTGCCCCGCGTCAGCACCTCGTGCAGGCTGTCGAACAGGCTCGATCCGGTCACCGGCTTGCTCAGGAAGGCATCGACCTGGTACGCGTCGGGCGCGTCGATCAGCTTGCCGCGCCCGTAGGCGTTGACCATCAGGATCAGCGGCTGCTCCGCGTCCGGCGCCAAGCGGCGCAGTTCGCATGCGGTGGCCATGCCGTCCATCGGCGCCATGTTCCAGTCGAGCAGCACGGCATCGTAGGGGCGCCCGGCCGCCTTGGCCTGCGAGGCCAGCAGAACCGCGTCCGCCCCCGAGGCCGCGCTATCGGCTTGCCAGTGCCAGGCCGCGATGGTATCGGCAAGACAGGCGCGGCTGGTGGCATTGTCGTCGGCCACCAGGATGCGCAGCCGGCCCAGGGCGGCGGCATTGCGGCGCACGTCGCGCTGGTCGTCGGCCACCCGCAGCGGCAGCAGGATCTGGAAGGTGCTGCCCTTGCCTTCCTCGCTGTCGAGGGCGATGCTGCCGCCCATCAGTTCGGTGAGGTGCTTGGAAATGGTCAGGCCCAGGCCGGTGCCGCCGAAGCGCCGCGTGGTCGACGAGTCGCCCTGGGTGAAGGGCGAGAACAGGCGCGCCTGGTGCTCCTTGCCGATGCCCACGCCGGTATCGCGCACCAGGATGCGCAGGAACACCACGCCAGGCGCCGGCACCGGTGGCGGCACCGAATCGACCATCACGCTGACCTCGCCGCTTTCGGTAAACTTGATGGCGTTGCCGACCAGGTTGACCAGCACCTGCTGCACCCGCAGCACATCGCCCACCAGTTCCTGCGGCAGGCTGGGATCGACCCCGATGGCCAGCTCGAGGTCCTTGTCGCCGGCGTTGACGCTCATGATGGTGGCCACCGCGCCGAGCACGTCGCCCAGATGGAAGGGGTTTTCGGCCAGTTCCATGCGGCCCGCCTCGACCTTGGAAAAGTCCAGGATGTCGTTCATGATCCCCAGCAGCGACTGGCCCGAACTGCGGATCATGTCGAGGTACTTCTTTTGCTCGGGATTGACGCCGGTGTGGGCCAGCAGATAGGTCATGCCGAGCACCGCGTTCATCGGTGTGCGCAGCTCGTGGCTCATATTGGCCACGAACTCGCCCTTGGCGCGGTTGGCCGCCTGGGCGCGGTCGCGTTCCAGCTCCAGTTCGGTGGCGCGCGCGTCGATCTCGGCGGCCAGCCGGTGCCGTTCGGTGATGTCGCGCGCGAAGGCGTTGGCCACGAAACCGTTGCCGTTGTGGTAGGCCGCGATCGACAACTCGATCGGGATCGCGTGGCCGTCGCGGTGCAGCGCCGTCACTTCCAGGCGCTGGTTGACCACCGGCCCGGTACCGGTGCGGGCGAAGCGCTTGAAGCCGGCGATGTGGGCGCTGCGCTGGTCGGGCGGGATGATCAGTTCGGCCAGCTCGCGCCCGATGGCTTCCTGGGCGCTCCAGCCGAAGGTGCGTTCGGCCGCGCCGTTCCAGTCGGTGACGAGGCCGTCGATGCCCAGGCCGATGAAGGCGTCGTTGGAATTGTCCAGGATGACGCGGGTGCGGCGCTGCTCGGCGACCAGCTGGGTCAGCAGCGGGCGCACCTGGATCTGCAGGGTCGAGGCGCCCAGCACGATCAGCACCACCAGCGCGATCACCAGCGCATTGGTGCGTTCGCGCAGCGGCGAGTAAAGGGTCTTGACGTCGCTCTTGATCACCACGCCCAGGCCGAAATCGCGTACCGGGGTGTAGCCGGCGAAGACAGGAATGCCACGCAGGTCTTCCGTCACCGCCACCCCGGACTGGCCCAGCAGGGCATGGTTGATCGGCAGGTTGATGCGGCCGTCGGGCCGGTACATCGGAATGCGGAACGGCGCCGGATAGAAACGGCTGGGCGCGCAGAAGGCGTCGGTCTGGTCGAGATTGCACAGCAGGACGTCGGACGAGGCGCTGCGCGCGCGGATGTCGGCCAGCAGCTGGTCGATGATCGGCAGGCGCTGCTCGGTCGCGACCCGTCCGACCAGGTGGCCGTCTTCGCGCACATCGGTTTCCGTGTACAGCGAGTAGCTGCCGTTCCAGATCAGTTCCGCGGCCTGGCCCGGCTTACCCAGCGGCTGGCGCGACACCGCCGCCCCGCGCGTGAAGGTGCCCACGCTGGCCATCAGTTCGCCCTCGGTATTGTAGAACTGGATGGCGCTCACGCCGGCCGGGGCGAAGCTCCTGCCGATGGACGCCAGGCGCGCCCGTTCGGCACTCTCGTCGGGGTTCTTGTCGAGCGCCTGCAGGCGTTCGCGCACGGCGGTGCGCGCGGCCAGGTTACGTGCGAACCACAAGCTCGTTTCCAGCGTATTGCCGAGTGCGGCGGCGGTGGTGGTGGCGGTCAGCAGGGTATTGTCGGCGATCGATTTCTCGTAGCTCTCGCGCATGGCCGCGAAACCGGCCGCGCCGGCCGACAGCGCCACCAGCGCCACCACCGCCAGCGCGCGCCAGGTGATGCGCCGTTCGTAGTCGGCCGCGTCGATGCCGCTGCGCGGGCGCAGCGAAGCGCGCATGCTCCACAGGCCGGCGCCCAGGATGCACAGGCCGGCCGCGGTGGGTGGCACCATGCCGTTGTAGGCGGCCACCCGGTACAGCGCTTCGAGCTTGAGGAAGTAGCCGAACAGGGCCGACAGGCCGAGCGCCATCACCAGCGCGGCGCAGCCGGCCAGCGCCCAGTCCTGCAAGCGGCTGCGGCGCGCCCGGTGCAGCAGCCAGAACGCGCAGCCGGCCAGCAGGAAGGCGGCAGCGGTGTTGGGCGCCATGCGGCCCGGATGGGGCGCCGCCCGGGTCGGCAGGGTCGGCACGCGCACAATGTCCATGCCGAGATTGACGTCGAAGACATGCTCGGCCAGCACCAGGGCCGGCACGAGGATCAGCGCGGCCACGCACACGGCCCACAGGCGCGCGCGCATACGCGTGCCGCAGTGCAGGGTCAGCCAGCAGCACACCCCCGCGGCGATGAACAGCAGCGGGCTGTTGATGCCCATCTGCTCCGAGCCGGGAATCAGCATGCCGATGGTTTCGCTCATGAAAATCCAGCGCAGGGTCGCGATGGCGCCCAGCAGGCCAATGGCCAGCCCGGCGATCTGTTCGGAAGATAAGGTGAGACGTTTCATGAGCACAAGACACTGGATGAATGGCTAGATTACCACATGCCAAAATGCTGGCCCGCGCCGGGCCCATCCGGCCAAGCGTTGTTTTCGAGCGACGCTCGCGCATGCGGGCGCGCGACGCCTGCCGGGCCGGACGCCCGCGCCACTCCGAACCGGTTAGACTCATGCATATGAACAATTCTCGCAAAGTCGCCGGTGTGGCCGGCGCCCTCAGCTTCCTGTGGGTCGGCCTGACCGCGGCGATCGCCGCCGGCCAGCGCAAGCTGCTGTTCAATCCCACCGCCAAGCGCGAGGTGGACAATCCGCGCTCGAGCGGCCACCGCCGGCGCGCGGTGGTGCTGCGCGCGGCCGACGGCACCAAGCTGTCGGGCTGGCTGATGACGCCCAAGGTGGTCGGCCCGCGCCCGGCGGTGCTGTACTTCGGCGGGCGCTCCGAGGAAGTGTCATGGGTGGTGCGCGACGCCGGCAAGCTGTTTCCCGGCATGACGGTGCTGGCCATGAATTACCGCGGCTACGGCCGCTCGCAAGGCGACCCGGCCGAAAACCACATGGTCGAGGATGGCCGCCTGCTGTTCGACTGGCTCTCCGAGCGCGCCCACGTCGATCCCAAGCGGGTGGCGGTGGTCGGGCGCAGCCTCGGTTCCGGCGTGGCGGTGCAGGTGGCGCTGGAGCGACCGGTGCATTCGCTGGTGCTGATCACACCCTATGACTCGATCCTGGCCATCGCCAAGCGGCGCTTTCGCGCGGTGCCGGTCGAATTCGTGCTGCGCGACCGCTTCGAATCGGTCAAATACGCGCCTTCGCTCCAGGCGCCCACCTACGTGCTGCGCGCCGCCAGCGACGACATCGTGCCGCACTCGCACACCGACCTGCTGGTGGCCAAGCTGGGCAAGCTGCACCTGGACGA
>CAMLHI010000208.1 GCA_946479705.1 uncultured Oxalobacteraceae bacterium | reverse complement strand
TTGTTTTTGTAGCAGGTGGCATCATGGCTTCACTGAAAGACTTCGCCGATCTGCAAGGCTTGCGCGCATCGCTCAAGCAGCAGGAACAGGCGCGCCTGGCCGAACAGGCCGAGCGCGAACAGCGCGAACGCGAGCGCCAGGAATGGGAACGGGCGGCCAAGCAGGATGCCAGCCTGTTTCGCAGCGTGCTCGGCGGCGTGAAGAAGATGCCCGAGTCGGACCGCTACGTGCCCAACGCCCCGCCCGGGGTGAACGTATCGATCCGCACCCCGCGCAAGCTCACCGAGGCCGAGGAAAAGCAAGCGGTGCTGCGCGAGTCGCTGTCGGACCAGTTCGAGGTCGACCACCTGCTCGAGGACGACCCCAGCCTGAGCTTCCTGCGCAATGGCGTGGGCAGCGATGTGCTGCGCAAACTGCGCAAGGGCCACTGGCCGGTGCAGGATGAGCTCGATCTGCACGGCATGCGGCGCGACATGGCGCGCGACCAGATCGGCCTGTTCCTGCGCCACGCCAGGCAGCGCCGTTTCCGCTGCGTCTGCATCATCCACGGCAAGGGCCATGGCTCGCCGGGCGGCGAACCGGTGCTGCGCTCGATGGTGCACAGCTGGCTCGAACAGAAGGCGGACGTGGTGGCGTTCTGCGCCGCCAACGTGGACGGGCGCAACCACGGCGCCCTGATCGTGCTGCTCAAATCGGCCTTGCCCGACGACCGCCACCTCGCCTGAGTCCGCCCCGCCCATGTTAAGGTAACAGCCTCGACAGCGGCGCGGCAGGCATGACCCTCATTAAATTCATCGAAATCCTGGCCATCCTGGTCGGCGCCTTCTCGGGGTTCATCGAAGCGCGCCGCAAGCGCATGGACCCGGTCGGCATCTTCACGGTCGCCTTCATCACCGCCTTCGGCGGCGGCACCCTGCGCGACATCCTGCTCGACCAGCGTCCCCTGTTCTGGGTCACGCACCAGGAATACGCCATCCTGATCTTCGTGCTGTCCCTGATCGCCTCGCCGCTGATCCGCACCCTGCGCCACATCGTGTCCGAACGCATGATCGTCATCGCCGACGCCATCGGCCTGGGCCTGTTCTCGATCGCCGGGGTCTCGGCCGCGCTGGACGCGCACATGCCGCTGTTCATCGCATCGATGATGGGCGTGATTACGGGAATTTTCGGCGGGGTACTGCGCGACATCGTCTGCAACGAAGTGCCGATGGTATTCAGGGATGGCAAACCTTACGCCCTGTGCGCCTTCCTCGGCAGCTGGATGTTCCTGGGAATGCGCTGGGCCGGCGTGGAGCACGACTTCGCTCTGTGGTCGAGCGCGCTGACGATCTGCACGATCCGTCTGCTGAGCTGGCGCTTCGACATGCGCATCGGCCCCAACTGAAACGCGGGGACAGGGCGTCCCCGCTGCCGCCTGCTTAAACCGCGTCGGGGCCGGTCTCGCCGGTACGGATACGGATCACCTGCTCGACGTTCTGCACGAAGATCTTGCCGTCGCCGATCTTGCCGGTACGCGCAGCCTTGATGATGGCATCGACCACCTGCTCGGTGACGCTGTCGTCCACCACCACCTCGATCTTGACCTTCGGCAGGAAGTCGACCACGTATTCCGCGCCGCGATACAGTTCGGTGTGCCCCTTCTGGCGTCCGAAGCCTTTTACCTCGGTCACGGTCAGGCCGGTCACGTTGACTTCGGCGAGTGCCTCGCGCACTTCGTCCAGCTTGAACGGTTTGATCACGCAGGTAATTTGTTTCATTGGGGTTTCTCCTCTATCAATGCGGTGGGCGTCTTCACGCTATTTTAGCCGACTATGCGCGCGGCATGATTGTTTCCTCGGCATCAACTCAATCGGGAATATTTCCGAGCTCTTCCAGCCACACGGTCGCTTCCGAATCGCTGGGCGCGCGCCAGTCGCCGCGCGGCGACAGCGAACCGCCATTGCCGACCTTGGGCCCGTTCGGCACGCAGCTGCGCTTGAACTGGCTGGTCTTGAAGAAGCGCCACAGGAAGTTGCGCAGATGGCGCTTGATGTCCGCCAGCGGGTATTGTTCCTGCCAGGCCGAGTAAGACAGAAAGGCCACTTTCGAGGGCGCGAAGCCGTAGCGCAGGATGTAATACAGATTGAAGTCCTGCAGCTCGTACGGCCCGATCACGCTTTCCGTCACCTGGGCGGGCTGGCCGTCGCCGGCCTTGCCCGGCACCAGCTCGGGACTGATTTCCGTCTCCAGCACATGCAGCAGCACTTCCGAGCCGGTCGTGCCGATCTGGCCGGTCTCGGCCACCCAGCGCACCAGGTGGCTGATCAGGGTCTTGGGCACGCTGGCGTTGACGTTGTAGTGCGACATATGGTCGCCCACGCCGTAGGTACACCAGCCCAGCGCCAGCTCGCTCAGGTCGCCGGTGCCGATCACGATGGCATTGTTGAAGTTCGCCAGCCGGAACAGGTGGCTGGTGCGCTCGCCCGCCTGGACGTTCTCGAAGGTGATGTCGTACTGCTCGGCACCCTCCGCGTAGGGATGGCCCAGGTCCTTGAGCATCTGCAGGCAGCTGGGGCGGATGTCGATCTCGCGCGCGGTGCAGCCGATCACTTCCATCAGCTCGCGCGCCTGGCGCAAGGTGCGCTCGCTGGTGGCAAAGCCCGGCATGGTGTAGGCCAGGATGTTCGAGCGCGGCAGCTTGAGCCGGTCCATGGCCTTGGCGCACACCAGCAGCGCATGGGTCGAATCGAGCCCTCCCGAGACGCCGATGACGACCTTGGACATGCCGCTCGACGCGAGCCGCTGCAGCAGCGCCATCACCTGGATGTTGTAGACCTCGGTGCAGCGCTCGTCGCGCCGGCGCGGATCGGCTGGCACGTAGGGGAAGCGCTCGACCGTGCGCGCCAGCGGCAAGGCGCCTTCGCGCGTCAGGCCCAGTTCGAAGCGCACCACGTCGAAGGCATCGACTTCGGCCGCGTGCCGGCGCACCGAATGGGCGAAGGTGGTGGTGTGGAAGCGCTCGCGCGAGAGCCGTTCCAGGTCCACGTCGGCATAGATGATGTGCGAGTCGTCCAGGAAGCGCTGCGACTCGGCCAGCAACTCGCCCTTTTCGTAGATCAGGGCCTGGCCGTCCCAGCCCATGTCGGTGGTCGATTCGCCCAGCCCGGCCGAGGTGTACAGATAGGCCGCCAGGCAGCGCGCCGACTGCTGGCTCACCAACTGGTGGCGGTAGCCGCTCTTGCCCACTACCACGTTGGAGGCCGACAGGTTCAAGAGCACCGTGGCGCCGGCCAGCGCCGCGAACGAGGATGGCGGCACCGGCACCCACACGTCTTCGCAGATTTCCACGTGAAAGCGCAGCAGCGGCAGGTCGGACGCCTCGAACAGCAGGCCGGCGCCGAAAGGCACCTCCTGGCCCAGCAGGCGCAGGGTGCGCTGGGCCGCGCTGTCGGCCGAACTGAACTGGCGCGCTTCGTAGAACTCGCCGTAATTGGGCAGGTAGGTCTTGGGCACCACGCCCAGCAGGCGCCCGCGCGCGATCACCACGGCGCAGTTGAACAGCTGGTGGCCGGCGCGCAGCGGCAGCCCGACCACCAGCGCCAGCGTCAAGTCCTTGGAGGCCTCCAGCACCGCGGCCAGCGCGTCCTCGCAGGCATCGAGCAGCGCGCGCTGCTGGAACAGGTCGTCGCAGGTATAGGCCGACAGGCCCAGTTCGGGAAAGGCCACCAGCGCCGCGCCCTGCTCCTGCGCCTGGCGCGCCAGCGCGATCGTCTCGGCGGCGTTGAAGACGGGATCGGCCACCTTGCAGCGCGGCGTGGCGGCGGCGATGCGGGCGAAGTCGTGGGTGTAGAGATTAAAGAAGTCGTGGTTCATCGCGCTGTGGGTCGTGTTGGAAGTGGCGCGCTGCGTGGGCTGGCAGCGCTCGCTGGCAAACGATGTGCGGGTTTTTGCGTAGAATGCATTGGATGAATTATCGCACGCATATCGTTTCTTCTCTGGCCGAGATCGGGCAGGCCGCATGGGATGGCCTGGCGGGGCGCCAGGAGCGCGGCAATCCCTTTTTATCCTTCGCTTTCCTGCACGCCCTGCACGAATCGGGCAGCGCCTGCGCCGATACCGGCTGGCAGCCGCAATACATCGCCCTTTACGACGGCGCCGAACTGGCCGCGGCCATGCCGCTGTACGTCAAGATGCACTCCTACGGCGAATACGTGTTCGACTGGGCCTGGGCCGATGCCTACCACCGCAATGGGGTCGAGTACTACCCCAAGCTGCTGTCGGCGATTCCCTTCACGCCCGTGACCGGCCCGCGCCTGCTCGCGCGCGACGCCCACGCGCGCGCGGCCCTGGTCGAGGTGCTGCGCGCGACCCAGCAAGCGTCGGAGGTATCGTCCACCCACATCCTGTATCCGCCGCCCGAGCAGGTGGCCGAACTCGAACAGGCCGGCTACATGATCCGGCGCGGCGTTCAGTTCCATTGGCTCAATGATGGCTACCGCGACTTCGAGCACTTCCTCGATACCCTCGACCGCAAGAAGCGCAAGAATATCCGCGCCGAGCGGCGCAAGGTGCAGGAAGCCGGGGTGACGCTGCGGCGCGTGCGCGGCGTCGACGCCACCGCCTGCGACTGGCGACTGTTTCACAAATGCTACGAGCGCACCTACCGCGCCCACCACTCCACACCCTACCTGAATCTCGACTTCTTCCAGCGCATCGGGCGCGACATGCCCCAGCACATCCTGCTGGTGATCGCCGAGCGCAACGAGAAGGCGATCGCCTCCTCGCTGGTGATCCACAACGAAGACACCCTGTTCGGGCGCTACTGGGGCGAACTGCAGCACGTGCCCTGCCTGCACTTCGAAGCCGCCTATTATCAGCCGCTGGAATTCTGCATCGAGCAGGGCATCGCCGTGTTCGAAGGCGGCGCGCAGGGCGAACACAAGATGGCGCGCGGCTTC
>CAMLHI010000207.1 GCA_946479705.1 uncultured Oxalobacteraceae bacterium | reverse complement strand
GCCACTGATGGGCACTGGGACGCGTGGCGTCGATCAAGGAGAACCGGGATGGCTGGCATACAGATGAATTTCAGCGTGCGCAACGCGGCCCTGGAGCGGACGGCCGAAACGCTGCTGCAAAAAACCGAAACCAATCTGAACAGGATGGTGGGCGGGGCTTCGGCCGCGAGCGCCAAGCTGCTCGACAGGATCGCCAATTTCAGCGACAAGGATGCGGAAAAACTCATGAAGGGCTTGGCGAAATTTTCCCAGCATGCGGTAGCCACCCTGAAGCAGTGGGGCAGTTCGATCGCCCATGAGCTCAACAAGGCCAGTTCCGGCGAACTCAAGAAACTGGTCGAGGGCATGGGCATGAAGTTTCCCAAGCAGTCGACCGGGTCGACGCTGCGCGAGGCCGCCAACGATTGCTTCGGCAAGAAAAACATCGAGCGCTTCATGGGTTTTGCCAGCAAGGTCAAGGCTGAAGCCAGGCAGGTCGGCAAGGAACTCAAGGCCGATGTCAAGGCGGGCTTGAAGGAGGCCGCCAAACAGGAACTGAACCTGGCGCTCGACAGCTTGCCGATACCCGCGCTGGCAAGATCCGGCATCAAATCGGCCGCCAGCCTGATGGCCGATGAAATCAAGGCCCGCTACCGGCCCAAGTAAGCCAGCACAGATCGAAAGGTGACGCGAATGGACCAGCACTCCCCCCTCGGCCCGGTGGCAGCCGGCCTCCAGGCCGGTCAGCTCGATGCCGCCACCCTGGCGCGCATGGCGGCCGACCCGACCCAAGCCCAGGCCCTGGCCCGGCTGCAGAACCAGGCCGCCGACACCTTGTCCGCGCTGATCGAGCAGATGGCGGAAAGCTTGCCGGCCGATGCGCCGCCGCCGGCCATGGGCATGGACGTGCGCGCGCTGGCGGCGGCGTCGCGCCACACCGCGCGCGGCGCCCAGGAGCGGCGCGACCTGGCCGAAGCGCTGGTGATCGGCGCACTGCTCAATGGCGACAATCCCGGCTGGGACCCGAGCGATCCCGCCACCCACCGGCCGAGCCTATCCTCGCCCTTTCTGCAACTGCTGCAGTTGAAGCTGCCGGCCTGAGACGCCTATTTGCGTTTGGCGCGCGGATGGGCCTGGTCATACACCTTGGACAGGTGCTGGAAGTCCAGCGCGGTGTAGACCTGGGTCGAGGCGATGCTGGCGTGGCCCAGCATTTCCTGCACCGCGCGCAGGTCGCCCGACGATTGCAGCACATGCGAGGCGAACGAGTGGCGCAGCATGTGCGGATGCACGTGCATCGGGGTGCCGCGCCGCAGCGCGTGCTGCCGCAGACGCTGCTGCACCACGCGCACGCTGATGCGGGTGGCGCGGCGCGACAGGAACAGGGCGCCGCTGCCGTCGGCGGCGGGCGGGCGCAGCGCCAGCCAGGCTTGCAGGGCGGCCAGGGCGTGGCGTCCGACCGGCACCTTGCGCAGCTTGCCGCCCTTGCCGGTGACGATCACTTCGGCCGCCGCGGCGTCGACCCAGCCGAGCGAACTGCTGCCGTCGGCATATTTCTGGTATTGCAGGTCGAGCCCGGCCAGTTCCGACACCCGCAAGCCGCTCGAGTACAGCAGTTCGAACATGGCGTTGTTGCACAGTTCGGCCGCATCCGGCGCCTGCTGCGGTCCGGCTGGCGCAGCCACCAGCTGCACCGCCAGGTCGACCGGCAGGGCCTTGGGCAAGTCCCGCGGGCGCCTGGGGGCGCGGATGCCGTCGACCGGGTTGGCGCCCAGCGCCGTGTGCTGGGCCAGCCAGCGGAAGAAGCCGCGCCAGCTCGACAGCTTGCGGGCGATCGAGCGCGGCGCCTGCGCGCGCGCGCGCAGGGTGGCGGCGAGGCGGCGGATATCGGTGTCGGCCAGCTCGTCCCAGCGCTTGCCGGGGGTCATGGCGATCAGCTCGTCCAGGTCGCGCCGGTAATGCCGGATGGTCAGCTCGGCCAGCTGGCGCTGGCCTGCCAGCTGGTCCAGGTAGCGCCCGGTCCAGACGGCGCGCTCCGGGTCCGGACTGGCCTGCATGCTACTGGGCCGCGCGCAGCACCCGCAGCGCCGCGCTGGCGGTCTGGCCGATGTGGGTGAGGAAGTCGGTGGCCATGTCGGCGGCGAAGCGCTGCGGATCGGGCGAACCGAGGATCAGCAGGCCGAAGGCGCTGTCGCCGCCGCCCAGCGCCAGGATGACGGTCGATTGCACGGCGTCGCCCGCGTCCAGCCAGCGCACCGCTTCGAAATCGTGGTTGGCGCCGCAGTAGGGCGCGCGCAGGCTGTTGGCGAAGATGCGGGCGTCGTCCGATACCCCGGCAGCGAACCAGGCCCCGGCATGCTCGGGCGCCACATCCCACAGGCGCACGGTGGCGTGCGGCACCCCGAACTGCTGGCGCAAGCCGTCGGTGAGGGCGCGCGGCAGGTCGGCGTCGTGGCGCGCCGCCAGCAGGGTCCGGGTCCAGGCGTGGAACTTGTCGGCGATCAGGGCATTGTCCTGGGCGGTGCGGATCAGCTCGGCCATGCGCAATTCCAGGCTGCGGTATTTGTCGCGCATGACTTCCATCTGGCGCTCCTGGAGCGAAACGGTCTTGCCGGTCAGCTGGCTGGACAGGCGGACCGTGCCCAGCAGGCCGGCATGCTCTTCGAAGAAATGCGGATTGTCGGCCAGGTAGCGGGCGACGGCGGTGGATTCCAGTGGTGCGGTCATTGATCTCTTCGGTGGGACGGGAAAGTCCCGCAATTCTAACCGAGAGTGCCGGCCGGAAGCTTTCGGGCTGCCATAAAAAAAGACGCCCGCGGGCGTCTTCGATGGCCCGGGCGGCAGGGTTCAGAAGCGGTGGCGGATGCCGACCTGGACGGCGTGGCTGTCCTCGCCCGGCACCAGCGTGAAGCCGCCCGGCGAACCGGCCGCGCCCGGAGTGTACTGGCCGTCGTTCTGGTTCTTGATGTTGGCGAACACGGTGTAGATATCGGTGCGCTTGGAAATGTTGTAGTCGTAGCCGATGGCCATCAGGGTGGCATCGCTGTTGGAGGCGGTGCGGTCGTTCTGGCGCGCCAGCGACGCCATGATGCGGCCGGCGCCGATGCGGTAGTGCAGGCCCAGCTGGTAGCTGTTGGCGTCGACTTGCGAATTGGCCGTGATGGCGTTGGTGAAGATCGTGCTCAGGCCGGCGATCTGCGCTTCCGGCACGCCCAGGGCGCGCAGGCCCGGCACGACTTGGCCGTTGTAGGCGGCCAGGTAGTCGGCCAGCAGCACCGAATGCCGGTTGCGCTGGTCGTGGTAGCCGGCGAACAGTTTCCAGTCACCGATGGTATAGGAACCGCCCGCAGTGGTCGATACCAGGCTGGTGCGGTCGGACTGGTCGGTGCCGCGGTTGTGGCCGATGCCGATATCGAAGCCGTTGGCCTTGTAGGCCAGCATGGCGCCGAGGAAGCGGTTATAGCGTCCCAGGTAGCCGGACTGCTTGGTGCCGTACATGAGCGAGCCGCCGATCCCGGCCGGGGTGGCGATGCGGTACTGGATCGATTTTTGCGAACGGATGTCGGCGCCCAGCGCGGTGAAGCCGGCGGTGCCGCCGGAGACGCCGCCCCAGGTGCCGGCGGTGCCGGTTTCGAAGGCGTCGGCGGCGGCGAACACTTCATAGCCGGGCGTGTACATGCGCCCGATCAGGACCGCGCCCACCGGGGTCACCAGGCCGACCATGGCGGTGCGGTCGAACAGCGCGTTATCGGGGTTGACGGCCGGGCCGTTCTTGGGCTGGATCTTGCTGCGCATGAGCGCCAGCACCGGAGCCGGGAAGGCTTGCATGCCGCGCGTCAGGTAGAGGCCGGGATTGTCGTTGATCAGGGTGGGCACCTGGGAGCCGGTGTCGAGCTCGACGCGCGCTTCCAGGTTGAAGATCGCCTTGTAGCCGCCGCCGATGTCTTCGCTGCCCTTGAACCCCAGGCGCGAGCCGTCGGCAATCCCGCTGACCACCTTGGCCGGCATATTCTTGGTCTTCATGATGCCGGCGTCGGCGATGCCGTAGATCTGCACGCTGGACTGGGCCAGGACCGGTGCGGCGAAACAGCAGGCGAGTGCGGCAGCCAAGATTCTTGATTTCATTGCGTCTCCATGAATGGGGAAAGCGGGCGCTCGCTCCAAAGAGCCAGCCAAAATGACAGTTTCCTCTGACGTTGTACAGGACGCCGGCGCCGATGCAAAGCGCACGGTTGCGAAAATGTCACATTGGGCCCGCGCCTACGCCTTTGCGCGGCGGTAAACGGCACAAGGGCGGCCATGGTTGCCCATGTCCGCCCTTGCCGGTCAAGCTGGCGCGGGATCGCTCCCGCCGCCGCTTAGAACGAGTGGTTCACGCCCAGTGCGAAGATGTTCTTCTTGGTCAGGCTGTTGTCCTTGCGCGATGCATCGGTGTAGATGTAGGTACGCTTGGACAGGCTGTACTCGTAGCCGACGCTGAACTGCTTGGTCTTGCGCTCGCCGTTGTTCAGGATGCCTTCGACTTTCTGGCCGTAACCAGCCAGCACCTTGCCGGCGCCGACGGTGTAGTTCGCGCCCAGAACCCAGCTACGCGAAGTCCACTGGTTAGCCATGGTGTGCTCGCGGTCCTGGTGGGTAGCCGTCGCCATCAGTTTCAGGTCCGGGCTGACCATGATCGAACCGGCGATCGACAGCAGCTTGGTTTCGATGGCGTTGCGCTCGGCGGCAACCATCAGGGCGGCAGGGCCGTTCTTGTAGGTGGCCGATACCGAGTACGGGTTGACCGATGCCGGGGCACCAATGGCGTATTGTGGTGCAGCAATCGTGCCGCGGCCGACGATCGCGGCGGTGGCGCCGTTGTTCTCTTTCGAGGCCACCGAAGCGTTCACCTGGAAACCGGCGATTTCTGGCGAGTTATAGAACACGGCGTTCGAGAAACGGTTGCGCGAGTTGCCTGCCAGGCCCAGGGCGTC
>CAMLHI010000206.1 GCA_946479705.1 uncultured Oxalobacteraceae bacterium | reverse complement strand
TCGGCGGCGTTGGCCACCTTCAGGTTGCGGCTGCCGACCATCGCCAGGCCGAAGTCTTCAGGATGGATTTCGTATTCGCGGATCTCGCCGTTCACGAGTTCGCCCACCATGGTGCCCGCGCCGAGCGAGACTTCATCCATGTTGTCGCGGCCCCAGACCACTACCGCATGCTGGGCGCCGAGGCGCTGCAGCACACGCACCTGGATGCCGACAAGGTCGGGATGGAACACGCCCATCAGGATGTTGGGCGCGCCGGCCGGATTGGTCAACGGGCCGAGAATGTTGAAGATCGTGCGCACGCCCAGCTCGCGCCGCACCGGGGCGGCGTGCTTCATGGCCGCGTGGTGGTTGGGGGCGAACATGAAGCCGATGCCGGTCTGAACGATCGACTGGGCGATCTGCTCGGGCTTGAGGTTGATGTTCACGCCGAGCGACTCGAGCGCGTCGGCGCTGCCGGACGAGGACGAGACGCTGCGCCCGCCATGCTTGGCCACGCGCGCGCCGGCCGCCGCGGCGACGAACATCGCGGTGGTCGAGATATTGAAGGTGTGGGCGCCATCGCCGCCGGTGCCGACAATATCGAGCAGACCGCTGGTGTCGGCCATCGGCACCTTGGTCGAGAACTCGCGCATCACCTGGGCGGCGGCGGTGATCTCGCCGATGGTTTCCTTCTTGGCGCGCAGGCCCATGGTCAGCGCCGCGATCATGGTCGGCGACATTTCGCCCGACATGATCTGGCGGAACAGGTGCAGCATCTCGTCGTGGAAGATCTCGCGGTGCTCGATGCAGCGCAGCAGGGCTTCTTGTGGAGTGATCGGCATGGCAGTCCTTAGCGGCGGTCGAGGAAGTTCTTCAGCAGGGCGTGGCCGTGCTCGGAGAGGATCGATTCGGGGTGGAACTGCACGCCTTCGATGTCGAAGTCCTTGTGGCGCACGCCCATGATTTCGCCGTCGTCGGTCCATGCGGTCACTTCCAGGCAGGCCGGCAGCGAGGCGCGCTCGATGGCCAGCGAGTGGTAGCGGATTACCGTGAACGGACTTGGCAGGTCCTTGAATACGCCCACGCCGGTGTGGGCGATCTGCGAGGTCTTGCCGTGCATGACCTGCTTGGCGCGGATCACCTTGCCGCCGAAGGCTTCGCCGATGGCCTGGTGGCCCAGGCACACGCCGAGGATCGGCAGCTTGCCCTTGAAGTGCTTGAGCACCTCGACCGAGATGCCGGCCTGCGCCGGCGCCTTGGGGCCGGGCGAGACGCAGATGCGGTCCGGCTTCATCGCCTCGATCTCTTCAATGGTGATTTCGTCGTTGCGGTGGGTGCGCACTTCCTCGCCCAGCTCGCCGAAGTACTGCACCAGGTTGTAGGTGAACGAGTCGTAGTTATCGATCATCAGCAGCATCTCAGATCTCCCCATCCAGGCCGTCTTGCACTTGTTCGGCGGCGCGCAGCACGGCGCGCGCCTTGTTTTCGGTTTCCTGCCATTCCATCTCGGGGATCGAGTCGGCCACGATGCCGGCGGCGGCCTGCACGTACAGCATGCCGTCCTTGATCACGCCGGTGCGGATCGCAATGGCCACATCCATCTCGCCGCCGAAGGACAGGTAGCCGCAGGCGCCGCCGTAGATGCCGCGCTTGGTCAGTTCGAGTTCGTCGATGATTTCCATGGCGCGCACCTTGGGCGCGCCGGTCAGGGTGCCGGCCGGGAAGGTGGCGCGCAGCACGTCCAGGTTGGACATGCCGTCCTTGAGTTTGCCCTCGACGTTGGAGACGATGTGCTGCACGTGCGAGTACTTCTCGATCACCAGGCGGTCGGTCACGACCACGCTGCCGGTCTGGGAGATGCGTCCGAGGTCGTTGCGGGCCAGGTCGATCAGCATGACGTGTTCGGCGATTTCCTTCGGATCGGCCAGCAGTTCCTTGGCCAGTTCGGCGTCGCGCTCGGGCGTGTTGCCGCGCGGGCGGGTACCGGCGATCGGGCGCAGGGTGACGGTCTTGCCGCCATCGGGCGCGTTCTCGTTGCGCACCAGAATCTCGGGCGAGGCGCCGACGATCTGCATGTCGCCGAAATTGTAGTAGTACATATACGGCGACGGGTTCAGCGAACGCAGGGCGCGGTACAGGGTCAGCGGATGGTCGACGTAGGGCTTGCGGATGCGCTGGCCGATCTGCACCTGCATCAGGTCGCCGGCCATCACATATTCATGGGCGCGCTCGACGGCCTTCAGGTAGTCGGCCTTGTCGAATTCGCGCACCGCTTCGGTCCGCACCGAGCTCGATGTGACGGGAGCGTCGACGCCGCGGCGCAGCATCACGCGCAGTTCCTTGAGGCGCTGGCGCGCCTTGGCGAAGGCTTCCGGCTGGGACGGATCGGCATACACGATCAGGTACAGCTTGCCGGAGATATTGTCGATCACCGCCAGTTCCTCGGTGACCATCAGCTGGATGTCGGCCAGGCCCAGGTCGTCCCTGGGCTGGCTGTGGGCCAGCTTCTTCTCGATGTGGCGCACGGTGTCGTAGCCGAAGTAGCCGGCCAGGCCGCCGCAGAAGCGCGGCATGCCGGGGCGGACCGCGACCTTGAAGCGGGCCTGGTACTGTTCGATGAAGTCGAGCGGATTGCCTTCGTGGGTCTCGATGACGTCGCCGTTCCTGACGATCTCGGTGCGCTGGCCGAAGTTGCGCAGCACCGTGTTGGCGGGCAGGCCGATGAAGGAGAAGCGGCCGAAGCGCTCGCCGCCGACCACCGATTCGAGCAGGAAGGTGTTCTTGCCGTTGTTCTGGCTCTGCGCCAGCTTGAGGTAGAGCGTGAGCGGGGTTTCGAGATCGGCGAAGGCTTCGGCGATCAGTGGGATGCGGTTGTAGCCTTGGTTGGCCAGCGATTTGAATTCGAGTTCGGTCATGCTTTTCTCCAGGCCGCCCGGTCGTGGAAGGGGCGGTGGGGTTTCAAAAAACCTGTCAGCGCACATGGGCGTCCGACAGCAATCGGTACGGGTCAGTTAGCCCAGGATTGCCAGCGTCGCCAAAGCCAGGCCTCAAGCGAGCCTGTTTGGTTGACATTGTGTTTTTTGATGAAAAACATGTGTGTGCGGTTCAGTTTGCAGTCGTGTTATGCGAACGAATCAAGCTCGCTGCGTGCAGCAGCGAACTAACTATACCATCGGAATCGGTTTCCTGTATAGCCCGTCCGTGGTTGTAACCGTATGGAACTGTCAACACAAAACAACCGGCCGCGCGCGCCGCTTCGGCGTCGTTGGACGAGTCGCCGATGGCCACCACCTGGTGCGGATCGAGCGCGAAATCTCGGCAGACCTGCAGCAGCGGCATCGGATCGGGCTTCTTGCGCGGCAGTGAATCGCCGCCGTAGACGACCTCGAAAAAGCCGGCCAGCTCCTTTTGCGCCAGCAGCGGCGTGGTGAAGGCGATCGGCTTGTTGGTCACGCAGGCGACCCGCAGACCCTGCTCGCGCAGGGCGCGCAGGCCTTCGAGCACTTCCGGGTAGAGCACGCTGTGGCGGCCGTTGATCTCGAGGTAGTGGCGCTGGTAGGCGTCCATGGCCTGGCCGATGCGCTGTTCGACGCCGGCACTGTCGCAATCCAGCGCGAGTACGCCGCGGATCAGGTTTTCCGAGCCTTTGCCAACCATCAGGGCGATCTGCTCCTGGCTGATCGGGGCAAGGTCGAACTCGGCCCGCATGCGATTGACCGCCACGTAAAAGTCCGGGACGGTGTCGAGCATGGTGCCGTCCAGGTCGATGATGGCGGCGCGGATGGGGCCGGAGCCAGCTTTCATATGGCTTGCCTTATTTGCCGGTCTTGGCCAGTTCGGCGCGCATGGCGTCGATCACGGCTTTGTAGTCCGGCTTGCCGAAGATGGCCGAGCCGGCCACGAAGGTGTCGGCGCCCGCTGCTGCGGCGGCGGCGATGTTGTCGATCTTGATGCCGCCGTCGACTTCCAGCAGGATGTCGCGGCCGGATTCGTCGATCATGCGGCGCGCAATGGCGATTTTCTTGAGCGCTTCGGGGATGAAGGACTGGCCGCCGAAGCCAGGATTGACGGACATAATCAGGATCATGTCGATCTTGTCCATTACGTGTTCCAGATAGTGCATCGGGGTGCCGGGGTTGAACACCAGGCCGGCCTTGCAGCCGTTATCGCGGATCAGCTGCAGGGTGCGGTCGATGTGCTCGGACGCTTCCGGGTGGAAGGTGATGATGTCTGCGCCGGCCTTGGCGAAGTCGGGGATGATGCGGTCGACCGGCTTGACCATCAGGTGCACGTCGATCGGCACCTGCACGTGCGGGCGGATCGCCTGGCAAACCAGCGGGCCGATGGTCAGGTTGGGGACGTAATGGTTGTCCATGACGTCGAAGTGGATGATGTCGGCGCCGGCGGCGACGACATTCCGGACTTCCTCACCGAGGCGGGCGAAATCGGCGGAGAGAATGCTGGGTGCGATGCGGAATGTGGTCATGGGGAGAGGGCTTGCATTGAGTCATTAAATAGGGATGCGCTATTTTACGCTGCCTCGGCGACTGGCTTCCCGTATGCCTTTATTTGGGGAGGCATGTATGATGCTGACAACGCGCGCGGCGCTGCCGCCATCCTCTTTTCAAGAACAAGGAACTTCGATGTCCGTCTACGAATTTACTGTCACGGTCAGGACGCAGTATTTGCCCGAACAGTCCGATCCCAGCCGTACCAATTTCGTGTTCACGTATTCCATCACGATCAAGAATACCGGCACGGTCGGCGCGCAGCTGATTTCGCGCCATTGGGTTATCACCGACGCCAACAATCATGTGGACGAGGTGCGCGGACTGGGCGTGGTCGGGCACCAGCCCCTGCTGCAGCCGGGCGAGCAGTTCGAATACACCAGCGGTACCCAGTTGTCGACGCCGCAGGGCTCGATGGTCGGCGAGTATTTCTGCGTGGCCGAGGACGGCCATCAGTTCGAGACCAAGATCCCCGAGTTCGTGCTGTCGCTGCCGCGCACGCTGCACTGATT
>CAMLHI010000205.1 GCA_946479705.1 uncultured Oxalobacteraceae bacterium | reverse complement strand
ACGTCATCTGCGCGATGCTGACGGCGACCGGGCAAAATATCGCCAAGTCGGCGCGCGAACTGGGGGTGTCCAGGATGACCCTGTACCGCCTGCTCAGCAAGCACGGCATCCCGCCCTGAGCGCGCGGCGGCTTATTCCAGGTTCTGGACCTGCTCGCGCATCTGCTCGATGAGCAGCTTCAATTCCATCGAGGCGTCGGCCAGTTCCTTGACGGAGGCCTTGGCGCCCAGGGTGTTGGCTTCGCGGTTGAGCTCCTGCATCATGAAGTCGAGGCGCTTGCCGACCTGGCCGCCTTTCTTGAGGATGTGGCGGGTTTCGCTCAGGTGCGCGGACAGGCGCGACAGTTCTTCGGCCACGTCGATGCGGATGCCGTACAGGGTCACTTCCTGGCGAATGCGCTCGAACGCTTCCTGGCGCGTCAGGGTCGACGGCGTGCCGTTGCCGGCCAGCCCGAGCGCTTCCTGCATGCGCTCGACGGCCTTTTGCTGGAAGGCCGCGATAACTTGGGGAATGAGCGGTGTGATGCGCTTGACAATGGTTTCCATGGCATCGATGCGCGCCACCAGGGTCGCTTCCAGCGCCGCGCCTTCGCGCCGGCGGCTGTCCACGAAGGCCGCCACGGTCTTGGCGGTCAGGGCGGCGACGTCGGCCTGCAGCGATTCCTGGCCCACCTGGGCTTCTTCGATCACGCCGGGCCAGCGCAGCAGTTCGGCCACCGACATCAGCGGGGCCGCCACGAAATGCCTGGTCACTTCCGTCTGCAGGCGCGCGAGGTCGGCCAGCAGGGAAGCATTCAGGGCTTGCGATCCGCCGGCCACCTTGCGCCCGAAACTCAGGCGCGCTTCGACCTTGCCGCGCGTGATGGCGCCCATGATCGCGGCGCGCAGTTCCGGTTCCAGCGCGCGCAAGTCATCGTTGATGCGGAATTGCAGATCGAGAAAGCGCGAGTTGACGCTCTTGATCTCGATGGTGAGGGTACCCGCCGCGCTTTCGCTGGTGGCCACCGCGTAACCTGTCATGCTAGAAATGCTCAATGGAGTCCCCGGAGTTTATCTTTTCTTTACAAAGGCCTGATTTATCCACACAATCGCCGTGTTAAGCAAGGAACCCTCATGGCTGCACAAAACAACGCTCCCTTGCCCGATGGGCTGGAAATTGCCGGATATCGCATTGTAAAGAAAATTGCGTCCGGCGGGTTCAGTATCGTATATCTCGCCTATGACGCCGACGGCAATGCGGTGGCCATCAAAGAATACCTGCCCAGCACGCTGGCCCTGCGCCAGCCCGGCGAATTGATTCCGGTGATAGCCAAGACTAATTTGCCCGTTTTTCGCATAGGACTCAAGTGCTTTTTCGAAGAGGGCCGGGCGCTGGCGCTGATCTCCCATCCCAACGTCGTGCGGGTAGTGAACTTTTTCCGCGCCAACGAAACCGTGTATATGGTAATGGCCTACGAATCGGGCCATTCGCTGCAGGAGCATATCGCGCGCATGCATGGCAAGGGCAGCAAATTGGGCGAGGCCTTTATCCGCCAGGTGTTTATCGGCGTGTGCAGCGGCTTGCGCGAAGTGCATGCCAATAAACTGCTGCACCTCGATTTAAAGCCGGCCAATATTTACCTGCGCACCGACGGCACCCCGATCGTGCTCGATTTCGGCGCCGCGCGCCAGACCATCAATGCCGACGTGCCCAAGCTCACGCCGATGTACACGCCCGGCTTCGCGCCCTCGGAACTGTACCTCAAGGGTTCGCAGCTGGGGCCGTGGTCGGATATCTACAGCATCGGCGCCTCGATGTTCGCCTGCATGGCCGGCGCGCCGCCGCAGCCGGCCGACCAGCGCAAGGGCGAAGACAAGATGGGCGCCTACTTCGAGCGCCTGCGCGCGCATTATTCGGACGCGCTGGTGGACATGGTGGAAAGCTGCCTGGCGCTCGATCCGCTGGTGCGCCCGCAAAGCCTGTTCGCGGTGCAGAAGGAATTGCAGACGGCCATCCCGGCGGCCCCGCAGCCGGGAACCCTGGACCGCCTCGGCGGCCAGGTGCGCGGCCTGGTCGAGCGCCTCGGCGGGCTCGGCCGCCGCAAAGCCGACAAACGTAGCTGACAGGAAGGGGAAGCAAGGATGCAATTTTCCGTGTACCAGGAAAGCCATATCGGCGGACGCAAGGTCAACCAGGACCGCATGGGCTACAGCTTCACCCGCGATGCACTGCTGCTGGTGCTGGCCGACGGCATGGGCGGCCACCTGCGCGGCGAAATGGCCGCCACCATCCTGATGCAGACCATGTCGAGCATGTTCCAGCAGCAGGCCGCCCCCTACGTGAAAAAACCCGAGCGCTTCCTCGAGGAAGCCTTCATGGCCGCGCACCACGAAATCCACCGCTACCGCGCCGCCAACAATCTGCCGGAAACTCCGCGCACCACCGCGGTGGCTTGCCTGATCCAGCATAACGTGGCGATCTGGGCGCACTGCGGCGATTCGCGCCTGTACTGGCTGCGCCAGGGCCAGATCCTCGGGCGCACGCGCGACCACTCGCACATCGAACACTTGATCGACAAGGGCCTGGCCACGCCGGCCGAGCGCGCCACCCACCCGGACCGCAACAAGCTGTACAACTGCGTGGGCGCGTCCTCGCTGCCGAAGGTGGACGTGGCGCGCCCGGCCAGCCTGCAAAGCGGCGACGTGATCATGCTGTGCTCGGACGGCCTGTGGTCGATGATTGCCGACCACGACATCGTCCAGCGCCTCAGCACCCAGACCATCGTGCGCGCCGTGCCGGAAATGGTGGCCAACGCCACCACCCTGGCCGGCGACAAGAGCGACAACACCACCGCCCTGGCCATCATGTGGCAGGGCAGCGCCGAAGCCGACACGCCGATTACCGTGACGCAGGACATGGCCGCGGTCATTTCGACCATGATGCTGCCCGATAACCTGGTCAGCACCACCATCCAGAGCGGCCCCGAGCCGGAAGCGCCTGCCGACTTCGACGCCTTCAACGACGACGAAATCGAAAAGGCCATCGCGGAAATCCGCGGCGCCATCGAAAAATCCTCGCAGGTGTTGAAATAAGCCCTGCACGACCGATCACCTCATCCTCACCAGAAAGAGCACCATGACATTTGAACAGCGCCCGAGCGGGCGGACCGTCGACCAGTTGCGCGGCATCCGCCTGACCCGCCAATTCACCAAGCACGCCGAAGGGTCGGTGCTGATCGAGTGCGGCGACACCCAGGTCATCTGCACCGCCAGCATCGAAGACAAGGTGCCGGGCTTCCTGAAGGGCAAAGGGCAGGGCTGGCTGACGGCCGAATACGGCATGCTGCCGCGCTCGACCCACACACGCATGGACCGCGAAGCGGCGCGCGGCAAGCAGTCCGGCCGCACCCAGGAAATCCAGCGCCTGATCGGGCGCTCGCTGCGCGCCGCCTTCGACCTGCAAGCCTTCGGCGAACGCACCCTGCACCTGGACTGCGACGTGATCCAGGCCGACGGCGGCACCCGCACGGCCGCCATCACCGGCGCCATGGTGGCCGCCTACGATGCCTTCAGCCAGCTGGTGGCACGCGGCGCGATCGGCGCCATTCCGCTCAAGCATTTCGTGGCGGCCGTGTCGGTCGGCGTGTACCAGGGCATGCCGGTGCTGGACCTGGACTATGTCGAAGATTCCGGCTGCGACACCGACATGAACGTGGTCATGACCGACGCCGGCCACTTCATCGAAGTGCAGGGCACGGCCGAAGGCGTGGCCTTCGACCGCGCCGGCATGAACCGCCTGCTCGACCTGGCGCAGGCCGGCATCGCCGACCTGATCCGCCTGCAGAAAAAGTCGCTCGGCTTGCCCGCCTGAACAGCGCCGTCACTGCGCCGGCGGCTGGCTCGCCGAAGGGTTCGCCGAAGCGCTGGTGCTGGTGCCGACCGGGGTGCCCACCGGAGCAGTGACGGCACCGTCTGCCGGGCGGGCTGCGCTGCCGCCCGGCCCGGCCGGGACCTCGGCGGGCGTGCCGCCCATGGAAGCCGGCAGGTGGCTCCTGAGCCACGCGCACCCGGGCAGGGCGGTGAGCAGGCAGATGGCCAGCAGCGCGCGCAGCGCGGCCTGGGCGATGAGGGATGGGCGACGGGTCATGGGCGATTCCTCCTGTGGACGTGCACGGCGAAGCGCGTGCGCTGGGTGACTGCCTGTTATGACCTGCCCGCCTGGCGGCCGGTTCCAATCCCGTGCCGGGTTCCCGGCTCGACCTTGAGCTACCTCAGCCCAGAAAGCGGCTATACTTTCTGCGCGCAAACATGCCGTCGGCATATCGGAGAATGAAACATGGCAGGGAAGAACATTCGCAAGATCGTCATCGTGGGTGGCGGCACGGCCGGCTGGATGAGCGCGGCGCCGCTGGCATTGCGGCTCGGTGCGAGCTGCGAGATCGTCCTGGTCGAGTCGCCCGAGATCGGCACCATCGGCGTGGGCGAAGCGACCCTGCCGACCATCCGCTACTACAACCGCGCGCTCGGGCTCGACGGGGCCGACTTCATCAAGAAGACCCAGGCCACCTTCAAGCTGGGTATCGAATTCAAGGACTGGGGCCGGGTCGGCCACCGCTTTTTCCACGGCTTCGGCGACTTCGGCCCGGCCATCGACAGGCGCTCGCCCCATATGTACTGGCTGCGCCTGGCGAAACTGGCCCAGAACATGCCCCCGCTGGAAGACTGGTCGATGGCGACCGTGATGGCGCGCAAGCTGCGCTTTACCCCGCCGGCCGGCGACCAGCCTTCGCCCGCCAACGCCTATTCCTACGGCTTCCACTTCGACGCCGGCCTGTACGCGGCCTACCTGCGCGACTACGCCGTCGAACGCGGCGTGCAGCGCATCGAAGGCATGATCACCGAGGTCGAGCAGCGTCCCGAGGATGGCTTCATCACCGCCGTCAAGCTGCGCGACGGCCGCCGCATCGACGGCGACCTGTTCATCGACTGTTCCGGCTTTCGCGGCCTGCTCATCGAAGGCAC
>CAMLHI010000204.1 GCA_946479705.1 uncultured Oxalobacteraceae bacterium | reverse complement strand
CCGTGCTGAAAGCCTGGATCGAAATGATCCACCGCTTCCTGGCCATGGGCATCGGCATCCTGATCATCGCGCTGCTGGGCACCGCGGCGCTGCAATGGCGCAAGACTCGCAATCCGGTGTTCCATCCGGGCTTGCCTGGCGCGCTGTTCCTGTTCGTTTGCCTGCAGGGAGCGTTCGGCGCCTGGACCGTGACCATGAAGCTGCAGCCGGTGATTGTCACCACCCACCTGCTGCTGGGCATGGGCTTGCTGGCCATGCTGGTGTGGCTGGGCGCGCGCCAGAGCGGCGCGCATGCGGACGCGGTCCCATCGAACCTGCCCGCGCTGGGGCTGGCGTCGGCCGCAATCCTGACCCTGCAGATCGCCCTGGGCGGCTGGGTCAGCACCAATTACGCCACCCTGGCGTGCACCGAATTCCCCCTGTGCGGCGGCCAACTGGTGCCGGAGATGGACTTCCAGCACGGCTTTACCCTGTGGCGCGAGCTGGGCAAGACCGCCGCCGGCCACTATCTACCGTTTTCCGCGCTCACCGCCATCCACTGGGTCCACCGCAACATGGCCTTCGCGGTATTTGGCGTGCTCGGCTGGACCGCCTGGCGCGCCCTCAAGGTGCCCGGCCTACGTCGGTATGCCCGCCTGATCAAGGTGGTGCTGCTGGTCCAGCTGCTGAGCGGCATCGCCACGGTCTTCCTGAACTTCCCGCTCGCCATTGCCGTGCTGCATAACGCCGGCGCCGCCGCCCTTGTGGCCCTGGTGACCATGTTAAACTACGCGATTCGCCACCGCACTTCAGCGGCAAGCAACGCACACCCATGACCACCCAGACCGCCACCCACAAGTCCACCAGCCGTGCCGCGCAATATTTCGCGCTGACCAAACCACGGGTCACCCAGCTGGCCGTTTTCTGCGCCGTGATCGGCATGTTCCTGGCCACCGACGGCGTGCCGCCGTGGCGCATCGTGATTGCCGCCACGGTCGGCATCTGGCTGCTGGCCGGCGCCGCTTTTGCCTGCAACTGCCTGCTCGAATCCGAAATCGATTCGCGCATGGCGCGCACGGCCCGGCGCGCCACCGCCATGGGCGAGCTGACCAAGACCCAGACCGTGATCTTCTCGGCCGTCATTGGCGGGGCAGGCATGTGGGTGCTGTATGCCCTGGTCAACCCGCTGACCATGTGGCTGACCCTGGTGACTTTTGTGGGCTACGCCGTCATCTACACCCTGATCCTCAAGCCTGCCACGCCGCAAAACATCGTCATCGGCGGCCTCTCGGGCGCGATGCCGCCGGCGCTGGGCTGGGCGGCCATCGCCAACGACGTTCCGATGCAAGCCTGGCTGCTGGTGCTGATCATTTTCGTCTGGACCCCGCCGCACTTCTGGGCGCTGGCCATGTACCGGCGCGAAGACTACAAGCGCTCTGGCCTGCCGATGCTGCCGGTCACGCACGGCATGAACTTCACCGGCTTTCACGTGTGGCTGTACTCGATCGCGCTGGCCGCCACGACCATGCTGCCCTTCGCCGTCAAGATGAGCGGGCTGATCTACCTGGTATCGGCGGTGATCCTCAACGCCGTGTTCCTGTGGCACGGCTGGCAAATCCACCGCCACTATTCCGACCTGCGCGCCCGCAAGGCCTTCACCTGGTCGATCATTTACCTCTCGCTCCTGTTCGGCGCGCTGCTGCTGGACCATTACGTCAAAATCGGATGAAACGATTCCTCGCCCTGTGCCTGCTGGCCCTGTCGCTGGTCGCGTGCGACAAGCTGCAGACCAAACCGCTAAGCTTTCAAAACACCGACCTGACCGGGCTCGATTACGCGAAAGAGTTCTCCCTGACCGATCACACCGGCAAGCCGCGCACCCTGGCCGATTTCAAGGGCAAGGTGGTGATGCTGTTCTTCGGCTACACCCAGTGTCCAGACGTGTGCCCGACCACCATGGCCGAGATGGCCAATGTGCTCAAGGCGCTGGGGCCGCAGGCCGAGCAGGTGCAGGTGCTGTTCGTCACCCTCGATCCCGAGCGCGACAAGCAGGAATTGCTGGCCCAGTACGTGCCGGCCTTCGACCCGCGCTTCATCGGCCTGTACGGCGATGCCGCGGCCACTGCCAAGGTCGCCAAGGAATTCAAGGTGTTCTATGCCAAGCAGCCCGGCAAGACACCGGACAGCTACACCCTCGACCACACGGCCGCGACCTATGTGTTCGACCGCAACGGCAAGATCCGCCTGTTCGTGCGCAACGGCCAAAGCACGGAGGCAATCGTGCATGACATCAAGCAGCTCTTGAATTAAAGGTGGCAGACCCACGGCATGGATACACGACCCGCAGCCCCCGCGCCCCGTAACTATGCCCAGCTGGCCGCCATCGCGCTGCTGGCCATCGGTTGCCTGTACGTGCTGCGCCCGTTCGCCGCCGCCATCCTGTTCGCCGCCGCCATCGCCATTTCCACCTGGCCGCTGTACCAGGCCGTGCTGCGCCGCCTGAAGGGCAGGCGCACCCTGGCCGCCGCCATCCTCACGCTCAGCCTGGTGCTGCTGATCATCCTGCCGATTGCGCTGGTGGCCTACAACCTGGCCGACGACGTCGGCAATTTCTACGATCAGCTGCGCACGGCGGTGGCTTCCGGCCACGTCACCCCGCCCGAGTGGATACGCCGCATCCCCATGGTCGGCGAGCAACTCGACACTTACCTGCGCCAGCTGATGTCCAGCCGAGAGCAGATGGTGGACCTTGCGCGTCGCATGCTGGAACCGGCACGCCACTACCTGCTCAGCGGCGGCATCGTGCTGGGTGCAGGCGTGGCGCAGCTGAGCCTGGCTGCCTTCGTCAGCTTCTTCCTGTACCGCGACGGCTACCGCCTGCTCGAAGCGATCGAAGTCATGATGCACAAGATCATCGGCGAGAATGCCGCCAAGGTCGCCGCCACGGTCAGCAATACCGTGCGCGGGGTCATGTACGGCCTGCTCGGCACGGCGCTGGCGCAGGGCGTGGTGGCGGCCATCGGCTTTGCCATCGCCGGCGTGCCGGCCGTGCCGCTGCTCGGCTTTGCCACCTTCGTGGGGTCGCTGGTGCCGATCGGCCCACCCATCGTCTGGGGCGGCGCCACCCTGTGGCTGTTCGACCAGGGGCGGCCGGGCTGGGGCGTGTTCATGCTGGTATATGGGCTGGTGGTGATCAGCGGCGTGGACAATATCGTCAAGCCCATGCTGATCAGCCGCGGCAGCAGCCTGCCGTTTTTGCTGGTGCTGCTCGGAGTGCTGGGCGGGGTGATCGCCTTTGGCTTCATCGGCATCTTCATCGGCCCGACGCTACTGGCGGTGGGCTATTCGCTCATGCGCGAATGGACCGGCGTGAAGCCTGCTATCGTCAGCGCCAACAGCTAGTCTTACTGTGTCACAAAATAAGCTTTACTTGAGAGCAGCATGGGCAACGCTGTAGTTGTGTAGCGATTGAACTGGCGATGAGCGCGCGCAGCGTTGTAATGGAGTCAGGGACATGACGTTGCGCTCGCCCTGCCTCCGCGAGGAATGTAATCGTTGGGTAAGTGAGGCGTTTCTGGCTCTGCAGAGTTTTTTTTGACGCCGGGATGATTGAGGCGCTGCGTGGTCAGAAAACCGTAGGCGGCGATGCACAGTGTGGCGTGGTGATGAAATCCACGCCAGCCGCGGCCCTCGTAGTGCCCGAGTCCAAATTCTTGCTTTAGTTCCTGATAGTCTCGCTCAATACGCCAGCGCATTTTTGTCACGAACACGATTTGCTCAAGAGTTGCATCGTCGGGCGCGGTGGACAGGAAGTATTTCAGTGGTTCCGTGTCGCCTTCCGGCCATTCGATCAGTAGCCATTCTTCGGCCCGCATCTTGGTACCTTCATTGTCTCGATGAGCGGGGCGCACCCGCAGCGCGGCGAAGCAGGAAGATAGCTCGGCATTGCTACCTTCTCGCCATGTGACTTGGCGGAAGGCTTGCGATGGCAGCGACAACGCCAATGTTTTCACTGAAACGGGTTCGTTGCCGGCTTCGCGGCGCAAGCGCGTCGGTCGATTGTCACGCCCACTCCATTGCTTGGGCGGCAGCGGCGTGGTGCCCGGCGCCCACACCGTCGTCGCTGGCCGAATGCCCACCGCGTATAACATGCCCAGTTCAGTGATGCCATCGCGAAATGCAGTCTCGTCACCGTAGCCAGCATCGGCCAGGACCACGCCCGGCGGCGTGCCCGAGGCGAGCGCGCCGTGTAGTTGCTCAAGCGCGATTTCCGGCTTGGTTGCAAAGGCGATTCCTTCCGGAACGCCAGCCACGCCGCGGCGGACCGGATCGCTTGCCCAGTCCTTGGGAAGGTAGAGTTGATAGGCGATCGGTATGCTGCCCAACTCGGTGGCCAGCGACAAGCTGACGGCTACCTGGCAGTTATCCTGCTTGCCCAGTTGCCCGCAGTACTGCCTTGCCACGCCGACTGAATGCTTGCCTTTCTTCGGGAAGCCGGTGTCATCGACGATCCAAAAATATCCGGTATCGGTGGCCAGCAACGGTTTGACCTGATCGCACACCGATGTCAGCACAGCAGTGTCCGACCACGTTGATTTCGCCACAAAATGGTGAAGGGACTGGTGTTTGGCGCGTACTTGCGTCGGCTTGATGTACGCCGCCAAAGGCTCGACGCTCTTACGCGCGATCGGCAGCATCAGCCCTTGGCAGTAGTCTTTAAGACTTATCCTGCGATCCATATAACCCCAACGCGCCGCACAGCCGCTCGAGATAAATGTCCAGCTCAGCCAAATTCGTCATTCCCGTCTCCTGTCGTTATAGACAGTTCAACAGTATACGCACATAATTCAATTTTGTGACCTAGTAAGACTAGGCTAGATAGCGCCCGGACTGCGGCCGTGTAGTCCGCTATCGCCCCAAAGCAGCCGGCGCAAGATAGACATTGCTGACTAAACCTACACGGCAGGCATAGCCAATCTACCGGACTTAAGCACAATCCGGCTTCGCAACTACCCGGCATCTCAAAA
>CAMLHI010000203.1 GCA_946479705.1 uncultured Oxalobacteraceae bacterium | reverse complement strand
CGACGATGGCGCCGGCGGCCAGCAGGCTGGCGTTCTTGAGTGTGGAACCCATGTGGTCACCCGATACATATACCAATGTGACGGCCGGTGGCGCGGGCCGCCGCCGCTGCGTGCCGATTCAGTATAAACCCGATTATTGGGCCGGCGGCGGGCGAATTGTTGCTCGACTGTTGCGCGCCTGTTGAAAACGCGGCACTTGTGTATCGTAAAGTAAAAAACAGGCAAGAGAAATGCCGCTAAGGAAGCGCTGCCGCTAGAATGCAGCCAACCCCGTCAACCCCATTCATATTCAACAAGGTCGACCATTCCGCGCTATGCATAAGCCGCACTTGAAGTTGCTTCCTCTCGCCTGCCTGCTCGCCTCGATCGGCGTCCAGGCCCAGACCGCGCCGGACCCGGCGCCCGTGAAGGCCGAGCAGGCCGGCAAAGCCGACCAAAAGGTCGTGCCGCAGGTGACGGTGCAGGGCAGCCGCGCCAACGATACCGAGTCGCGCCGTCTGTCGACCGCGGCCAAGATGGTGTTCGGGCGCGAGGAACTGGACCGCAACGGCGACAGCAACATCGGCGAAATCCTCAAGCGCCTGCCCGGCGTGACCATGGGCGGGCCGCCGGGACGCGGCGGCGGCGGCGTGCGCATGCGCGGCCTGGGCAACGGCTACACCCAGCTGCTGGTCAACGGCGAACGTCCGCCGGCCGGCTTTTCGATCGAATCGCTCTCGCCCGACCAGGTCGAGCGCATCGAAGTCATGCGCGGGCCGGTGGCCGAGCACAGCACCCAGGCCATTGCCGGCACCATCAACATCGTCCTGCGCGAGGGTTATCAGCAGAAGGATGTGCAGCTCAAGCTGGCCGACGGCATCGAGCAGGGCCGCCACGCCCCCAACGTCTCGCTCACCGCGCCCTACAAGTTCGGCAAGCTGTCGGTGCTGCTCAACGGCTCGATCGGTTCGCAGCGCCAGCATGACGAGAGCGAGACCGTCAATGACGACCGCCTGCTCGACGGCACCCTGATGCGTCACCAGGATATCGCCTCCGAAACCAGCCGCAAGTCCAGCAATCTGCACCTGGCGCCGCGCCTGTCGTACAAGTTCGACAATGGCGACACGCTCAACTTCCAGCCCTTCGCCATGGCCAGCCGCAGCAGCAGCGATTCGCGCGGCACGCTGGACCAGCCGTACACCGCTCCCGACTACCGGCTGCCACCTGCCTACGCGCTCGCGCTGGGCACGTCGGAATCGGAATTCGCCTTCTTCCGTGGCTTCGGCAACTGGCTGCACCGCATGGACGCGGGCGCGCGCATCGACGTCAAGTTCGGCTTCGGGGCCGGGCGCAACAAGAACTCCAGCCTGAGCAAGCAGTTCGACGCCAGCGGCGCGCCGACCAAGCGCTTCGACAACCGCGATGAGGGCCAGCAGCACGGCGTCTCGAGCGGCGGCAAGTACACCGCGCCGATGGGCAAGGGCCACCTGCTGGCCGCCGGCTGGGATGTCGAATGGCAGAACCGCAGTCAGAGCAGCACCGCGCTGCTCAACGGCGAGCCGCAGTTTGCCGGCTCGGGCGACACCCTGGACGCCGACACCCGCCGCGTGGCCCTGTTCGTGCAGGACGAGTGGGATGTCACGCCGCAGTTCTCGACTTACCTTGGCCTGCGCTGGGAAGGCATCCGCACCACCAGCAGCAGCTACGGCAACGACGTGCGCAACACCAGCAGCGTCTGGAGCCCGGTGCTGCACGGCGTGTGGCACATCCCCGGCCACGAGAAGGACCAGATCCGCGCCAGCCTGACCCAGAGCTACAAGGCCCCGGTCCTGTCCGACCTGATCGCCGCCCCGGTGTACGCGACCGTCAACCAGCCCACGACGCCGGACCGCAGCGGCAATCCGAACCTCAAGCCGGAACTGGCCAAGGGTCTGGACATCGCCTACGAACACTACCTCGGCAAGAGCGGCATCCTGTCGGCCAGCGGCTTCGTGCGCGAGATCGACGACCTGCAGCGGCGCGCGCTGATCGAGCCCACCACGCCTGCGGGGCGCTGGCTGTCGACGCCCTCGAACGTCGGCCACGCGCGCACCAGCGGCATCGAGCTGGAAGCGAAGTTCCAGCTGGCCGAACTGATGCAGGACGCGCCCAATATCGACTTCCGCGCCAATTACAGCCGTTACCGGTCGAAGGTGGATGGCATTCCGGCGCCGGACAACCGCCTCGACGGCCAGGCCAGCCAGACCGCCAATATCGGCCTGGACTACCGCATGAAGGGCGTGCCGCTGACCTTCGGCGGCAGCTACAACTGGACCCCGGCCACTGCCACCCAGGTCAGTGTGGACGAGCGCAGCACCATCGGCGTCAAGCGCCAGTCGGACATCTACGCGCTGTGGAAGGTCAATCCGGCCACCCAGCTGCGCGTGTCGGCCAACAACCTGACGGCCGACGACTACCTGACCGGACGCCTGATCACGGCCAAGACGCTCGCCTACAGCACGGCCACCGCGGCACGCACTTACACCACCTGGACGCTGCGCCTGGAGATGAAGATCTGAGCAGTCGATGTTTTAAAAGTCAAACGTGCGCGGCGCCATCGGCGCCGTTTGCTATTGTTTTGCCTGTTCTGCCCGGCCACAAGCCATCCCTTCCTTTTCCTTTATCCGAGGACCCGCCTTGAAACCTGCCCTGCTGATCGCCCTGGCCCTGAGCCTGCCCCTGTCCCCCGTCCATGGCGCCGAACCCCGTTCCGGCCTCGACCTGGCCGCCATCGATCCCGCGGTGCGTCCGCAGGACGACTTCTTCACTTACCTGAACGGCAAATGGCTGGCCACCACGGCGATCCCGCCGGACCGCTCCAGCTGGGGCAGTTTCGCCGAACTGCGCGACACCACCCAGGGCCAGCTGCGCGAACTGATCGAAGCCGCCCAGCAGGACAAGGCCGGCGAAGGGCGCCAGATCGGCGACCTGTACGCCAGCTTCATGGACGAGCAGCGCCTCGAGCAGCTGGGCTACAAGCCGCTGGCGGGCGAGCTGGCGCGCATCCGCGGCCTGCGCGACAAGAAAGCCATTCCGGCCCTGATCGCGCACCTGGACCGCATCGGCGTGGACGTGCCCTACGCGGTGTCGGTCGGCCAGGACAGCCGCGCCTCGACCCGCTACGCGCCGCATATCGAACAGGCCGGCCTCGGCCTGCCGGACCGCGACTATTACCTCAAGGCCGACGACGCGCGCCTGGCCAAGGTGCGCGCCGCCTACGAACAGCACGTGGCCGCCCTGCTGGGCATGAGCGGGTCCGGGGATGCCGCCGCCGCCGCGCACGCGGTGCTCGGCCTGGAAACCGCGCTGGCCGAGGCGCAGTGGACCAAGGTCGACAACCGCGACCAGGTCAAGACCTACAACAAGCTGTCTTTCGCGCAGCTGGAGGCGCTGGCGCCCGGCTACGACTGGCGCGGCGCGCTGGCCGCCGCCGGGGTGGCCAGCAAGAGCGACTACGTAATCGTCAAGCAGCCCAGCTACCTGAGCGGCTGGAACCGGGTGTTCGGCGCGGCCGACCTGGCCAGCGTCAAGGCTTACTTCGAATGGCAGCTGGTGCGCGCTTACGCGCCGTATCTGTCGAAGCGCTTCGCCGCGGCCGACTTTGCCTTCTACGGCACCGTGCTGACCGGCGCCGCGGAAAACCGTCCGCGCTGGAAGCGTGGCGTCGACCTGGTCGAGAAATCGCTGGGCGAGGCGCTCGGCAAGCGTTACGTGGCGCGCTACTTCCCGGCCGAACGCCGCGCGCGCATGGAAAAGCTGGTGGCCAATCTGCTGGCGGCCTACAAGGACAGCATCGACACGCTCGACTGGATGGGGCCGGAGACCAGGCGCGAGGCCCAGGCCAAGCTGGCGCGCTTCCAGGTCAAGATCGCTTATCCGGACCGCTGGCGCGATTACTCCTCGCTGGCGGTGGCCCGCGCCGACCTGGCCGGCAATGTGATGCGGGCGCACAAGTTCGAATACCAGCGCGGCGTCAACAAGCTGGGCAAACCGCTCGACCGCGGCGAGTGGCAGATGAGCCCGCAGACCGTCAACGCCTACTATGAACCGGCCATGAACGAGATCGTGTTCCCGGCCTCGATCCTGCAGCCGCCGTTCTTCGACATGGCGGCCGACGACGCGGTCAACTATGGCGCCATCGGCACCGTGATCGGTCACGAGATCAGCCACGGGTTCGACGACAAGGGCAGCCAGTCCGATGGCGAGGGCAATCTGCGCGACTGGTGGAGCGCCGGGGACCTGGCCCGCTTCAAGGCAAAAACCGACGTGCTGGTCAAGCAGTACGGAGCCTTCGCGCCCCTGCCTGGCTACCCGGTCAACGGCGCGCTGACGCTGGGGGAAAACATCGGCGACAATTCCGGCATCGCCATCGCCTACAAGGCCTACAAGCTGGCGCTGGGCGGCAAGCCGGCCCCGGTGCTGGATGGCTTTACCGGCGAACAGCGCTTCTTTATGGGCTTTGCCCAGGTGTGGCGGGTCAAGATGCGCGAAGCCCAGCAGATCGTGCAGGTCAAGACCGACCCGCATGCACCCGGCCAGTATCGCGCCAACGGCACCCTGATGAACCAGCCCGGCTTCTACGAAGCGTTCGGGGTCAAGCCGGGCGATGGCATGTATTTGCCGCCGCAGCAGCGGGTGACGATCTGGTAGCGTGACAGCTCAGGCGCGCGGTTTCGGTTTACCGTCACCCAGTGCCCGGCGCGGTGCTGCTGCATCGGCAGCGACAGCCTCGGCCTTGGTTGGGGATCAAAGCTCTGAAGCTTGACTGGCCGCGCGCTGTCGCGCTGGGGAAGCGCTGACTGCGCTGCCCACTCCGCTCAGTGGCTTAAGCCGTTTGTCTTTCGTCCCGCCTCTGCTTTGAAATGGGCGTTCTGCGTACAAATAAAAAATGTGGCACAAAATGGCGGTCCCTGCCATCGTCAGGAGCGGGTAAACCAGGGTGCGCTCGGACACCACCTGGCGGGCAACCATTGCCGGTATCTGAAACAGTTTCCCGTGCAGTAAGTACAAGGAATAGCTGGA
>CAMLHI010000202.1 GCA_946479705.1 uncultured Oxalobacteraceae bacterium | reverse complement strand
CCTAAGCCAGCGCTTCCTTGGCCGCTTCTTCCGGCGTCAAGCCGTCATAAAACAGATCGGTGAACCACTCGACCTGCTCCTCGATATGGTCCTGGGCCTCGCGCTGGGTAGCGCCGCCCTTGACCAGGAAGCCTTCGACCTCAATGCACCAGTTGATCAGTGCCATGGTCTCTTCGTCGATTTCTTCTTTCTTTGCCATGATCAGCCCAGTACTTTCTTCAGCCATGCCGACATGTCGTCGACTTCTTCCTGACACAGCGAATGCTGCATCATGTATTCGTGCCACTCGACCTGGTAGCCCAGCTTGACCAGCAGGTCGCGCGACTGCTCGGCGCGGAAGATCGGAATTACCCCGTCACCGCGTCCATGCGCCATGAAAATCGGCGTGGCCAGGCTTTGCGCGCTGCGCTCGGCCTCGGTCTTGTCGGCCAGCGGCACATAGCCGGACAGGCACATCAGCCCGGCCAAGGTTTCCGGATGGCGCAAGCCGGTCTGCAGCGTCATCGCGCAGCCCTGCGAAAAACCGGCCAGCACGATGCGCGACGCCGGAATGCCGCGCGCCTTCTCGCGCGCGATCAGCGCCTCGATCTGCGTCTGCGAGGCGCGCAATCCGCCTTCATCCTCGCGCCGTACCAGATCGGCATTGTTGATGTCGTACCAGGCGCGCATCACGTAGCCGCCGTTGACCGTCACCGGCATCATGCCCGCGTGCGGAAAGACGAAGCGGATACCGGGCAGGCCGGCCAGGTCGAGCTCGCGCACCATCGGCACGAAGTCGTTGCCGTCGGCGCCCAGGCCGTGCATCCAGATGATGGCGGCCGTGGGATTGGGCGCGCTGTCGATTTCAATATTCTCAAGCAGGGGAGACATAGGCAGCAATCAGTTAGCTTGCGGGCGCAGCGCCGACTTGGGCCGGAACGCCTTGCACACCGCGGGGTCGGTTTCCAAATACGGACCGCCGATCAGGTCGACGCAGTAGGGCACGGCGGCGAAGATGCCTCCGACGATCTGCTTGCCGTCGCCGTCCTTGAGGCCTTCGAGCGTTTCCTTGATGGCCTTGGGCTGGCCGGGCAGATTCATTACCAGCGCGGCATGGCCGTCGGCGCACTCGCGGATCACCGCGGTCTGGCGCGACAGGATCGCGGTCGGCACGAACTGCAGGCCGATCTGGCGCATCTGCTCGCCGAAGCCTGGCATCTCCCTGGTGCCGATGGCCAGCGTGGCTTCCGGCGTCACGTCGCGCCGCGCCGGGCCGGTACCGCCGGTGGTCAGCACCAGGTGGCAGCGCTGCACGTCGACCAGTTCGGCCAGGGTTTGTTCGATCACGGCACGTTCGTCGGGGATCAGGCGCTGCTCGACGCGAAACGGTGTAGTCAGCGCGCCGCCCAGCCACTCGGTCAGCGCCGGCAAGCCCTTGTCTTCATACACGCCGCCGCTGGCGCGGTCGGAGACCGACACCAGGCCGACGACCAGCACATCACTCGTCGTCGTGTTCGGCATCGTCTTCCTCGCTCTCGTCGTCGTCCTGGGCGGGGGCGCCTTTCTTGGACAAGTCCTTGAGAATCTGGAAAATCTCGCGGTAAGCCTTGGGCGGCTTGTTTTCGGCCTGCTCCTTGCGCGCGTTGCGGATCAGGGCGCGCAGGTGCTGCACGTCCAGCTCCGGATGCTCTTCGAGCAGCACGGTCAGGGCCTTGTCGTCGGCCAGCAGCTTTTCGCGGCGGCGTTCGAGCGCATGCAGCTGCGCCGTTTCGGCCTTGGAGGCGCCCTTCCAGCTGTCGATGGTACGCTGGATCACGGCCACTTCTTCCTCGTCCAGGGTGCGCATCTTCTTGCCGACGAACTGCAGCTGGCGGCGGCGCCCTTCATGGTTGGTGATCTGCTGGCAGGCCAGGATGGCGTCTTTGACGTCTTCCGGCATCGGCACGCGCTTGACGCGGTCGCGCGGCTCGGCCACCAGCTGTTCGCCCAGCTTTTGCAGATCGTTCATCTGCCGCTTGAGTTCGGACTTGGAAGGGCGGTCGTATTCTGGCTCGAACTCGGCGGAATTGAAGCCGCAGGAACCGCGGTTAGGATTTGGCATGATATGTCCGATAGCGCTAAGGCCGACCGGTAAAAACTGTAAACGGCTGCTATGATAACTGTTTTGACGGCCAGCCGAGAAAAACACCCCATGAACGAATCCGTCTTCATCCACACCCAGGACCAGCTCAAACAGCTCGCACGCGACGTGCTGGGCTATGCGAAAGAGATGGGCGGCACCGATGCCGCCGTCGAAATCAGCGAGGGCAGCGGCCTGTCGGTGACGGTCCGGCGCGGCAAGATCGAGACGATCGAGCAGAATAAGGACAAAGGCGTGGGCGTGACGGTCTACCTGGGCCAGAAGCGCGGCAACGCCAGCACCTCCGATTTTTCCGCCGCCTCGCTGCGCGCCACGGTGGAGGCGGCCTACAACATCGCCCGCTTCACCGCCGAAGACGACTGCGCCGGCCTGGCCGAGGCCGAACTGCTCGAAATGACACCGCGCGACCTGCGCCTGTGCTATCCCTGGCTGCTCTCGACCGAGGATGCGGTGGCGCTGGCCCAGCGCGCCGAAGCGGCCGCCTTCGACGTCGATCCGCGCGTGACCAACAGCGAAGGCGCCAGCGTGCATGCGCAGCAGTCGCACTTCGTGTCGGCCAATTCGCGCGGCTTCATCGGCGGCTATCCCTTTTCGCGCCACACTTTGTCGGTGGCGCCGATCGCCGGCAAGGGCGCCAAGATGCAGCGCGACGACTGGTACAGCTCCGCGCGCGACGCGGCCAAGCTGGCCAAGCCGGAAGCCATCGGCCGCTACGCCGCCGAACGCGCGCTTGCGCGCCTGAACGCGCGCAAGCTCGATACCCGTACCTGCCCGGTGCTATTCGAGGCGCCCCTGGCCGCGGGCCTCGTGGGCGCTTTCGTGCAAGCCACTTCGGGCGGCGCGCTGTACCGCAAGTCCAGTTTCCTGATCGATTCGCTCGGCAAGGAAGTGTTCCCCTCGCATATCGAGATCCTCGAAGACCCGCATGTTCCCGGCGCGGTCGGCTCGGCCCCGTTCGACGAGGAAGGCGTGCGCACCGTGCGCCGCCACGTGGTCAAGGATGGCGTGGTGCAGGGCTACTTCCTGTCGACCTACTCGGCGCGCAAACTGGGCATGCAAACCACCGGCAATGCCGGCGGCTCGCACAACCTGTCGATGACGTCGCGCCTGACCAAGCGCGCCGACGACTTCGCCGGCATGCTGCGCAAGATGGGCCGCGGCCTGCTGGTCACCGAACTGATGGGGCAGGGTACCAATTACGTCACCGGCGATTATTCGCGCGGCGCCTCCGGCTTCTGGGTCGAGAACGGCGTGATCCAGTATCCGGTCGAGGAAATCACCATCGCCGGCAACATGAAAGACATGTTCCGCCAGATCGTCGCAGTGGGCAACGATGTCCTCATCCGCGGCAATAAATCCACCGGCTCCATCCTGATCGAAAATATGGTGGTCGCAGGCAGCTGAACGGCATGATTTACATTGCAAGCTGAGTTCTACGGAAATACACTAGCCGATGCAGCAAGCGGGTGTTTTTCCGTGATCCCATAACTCAGGAGACCAAGTCAATGATGGAACGCCGTACCTTTATCAAGAAAGCCGCCGTCGGCGCCACCGCCGGCGCTGTAGCCGCCCCGGCCCTCGCGCAGTCCCTGCCTACGATCAACTGGCGTCTGGCCAGCAGCTTCCCCAAATCGCTCGATACCGTTTTCGGCGCGTCCGAAATCCTCACCAAGCGGGTTTCCCAGCTGACCGGCGGCAAGTTCAACATCCGCCCCTTCGCGGCCGGTGAAATCGTCCCGGGCCTGCAAGTCATGGATGCGGTCCAGGCCGGCACCGTGGAAATCGGCCACACGGCCGCCTACTATTACTTCGGCAAGGATTCCACCTTCGCCTTCGACTGCGCGGTACCGTTCGGCATGACCTCGCGCCAGCACACCGCCTGGTACGACCAGGGCGGCGGTCGCGAACTGCTGCGCGACTTCTACAAGGGCTACGGCATCATCAATTTCCTCGGCGGGAATTCGGGCACCCAGATGGGCGGCTGGTTCCGCAAGGAGATCAAGACCGTGGCCGACCTGAAGGGCACCAAGATGCGCGTGGGCGGCTTCGCCGGCAAGGTCATGGAGCGCCTCGGCCTGGTGCCGCAGCAGCTGGCCGGCGGCGACATTTACCCGGCCCTGGAAAAAGGCACCATCGACGCGGCCGAGTGGATCGGGCCGTACGACGATGAAAAGCTGGGCTTCTTCAAGGTCGCGCCGTTTTACTACGCGCCGGGCTGGTGGGAACCGGGCGCCAACTTCTCGTTCTATGTGAACCAGAAGGACTGGGACAAGCTGCCCAAGGAATACCAGGCAGCCATCGAGGCGGCTTCCTACGAAGCGCACGTGTCGATGCAGGCCGAGTACGACGCCAAGAACCCGGCCGCCCTGGCGCGCCTGCTCAAGAACGGCGTCAAGCTGCGCACCTTCTCCAAGGACATCATGGATGCCTGCTACAAAGCGGCCCAGGACGTGATGACCGAGGAAGCGGCCAAGAACGCCAAGTTCAAGACCATCTACGAGCCGTGGAAGAGGTTCCGCAACGACCAGAACATGTGGGCGTCGGTGGCCGAGCACTCCATGCAGGATTACCTGATCCGCGCCGGCCGCAAGTAAGCCTGCCCATGTCGTGCTGACGGCGCCCTGCCGCCGTGACGCGGTATGCTGCTCCTTTGCCACCCGCAAAGGAGCACATCATGCCGCAGGAATACGTCCGCATCACCGAGCAGAAACTGCTATCGGATAACTGGTACATCCTCAAGAAAGTCAGCTTCGACCTCCAGCGCCGCGACGGCAGCTGGCAAAGCCAGTCGCGCGAAGTCTACGACCGCGGCAACGGCGCCACCATCCTGCTATACGACCCGCACCGGCGCACCGTGCTGCTCACGCGCCAGTTCCGCATTCCCGCCTACCTCAACGGCCACCCGGGCTTCCTGATCGAAGCGGCCGCCGGCCTGCT
>CAMLHI010000201.1 GCA_946479705.1 uncultured Oxalobacteraceae bacterium | reverse complement strand
TCGGCCTGCGGCAAGACCAACTTCGCCATGCTGATTCCGCCGGCCAGCTTCAAGGGCTGGAAGGTCACCACCATCGGCGACGACATCGCCTGGATCAAGCCGGGCGCCGATGGCCGCCTGTACGCGATCAATCCGGAAGCCGGCTATTTCGGCGTGGCTCCCGGCACCAATGAAAAGACCAACTTCAACTGCATGGCCTCGATGCGCGAGAACACCATCTTCACCAACGTCGCGCTGACCGACGATGGCGACGTGTGGTGGGAAGGCTTGACCAAGCAAGCCCCGGATCACCTGATCGACTGGCAGGGCAAGGACTGGACCCCGGCCTCGGGCACCAAGGCCGCGCACCCGAACGCGCGCTTCACCGTGGCCGCGACCCAGAACCCGGTGATCGACCCGAGCTGGGACGATCCCGCCGGCGTGCCGCTGTCGGCCTTCATCTTCGGCGGCCGCCGCTCCACCACCGTGCCGCTGGTGACCGAAGCGCGCAACTGGGTCGAAGGCGTGTACATGGCGGCCACCATGGGTTCCGAGACCACGGCCGCGGCCGCCGGCCAGCAAGGCATCGTGCGGCGCGATCCGTTCGCCATGCTGCCTTTCATGGGCTACAACATGAGCGACTACTTCCAGCACTGGCTCGACATGGGCCAGAAGCTGGAAGGCAAGGGCGCCACGCTGCCGAAGATCTACTGCGTCAACTGGTTCCGCACCGATGCCGACGGCAAGTTCGTCTGGCCCGGCTTTGGCGACAATATGCGCGTGCTGAAATGGATGCTCGACCGCATCGACCGCATCGACGGCAGCGTTGCCGAAGGCGCCGGGAATGTATTCGGCGTGTCCCCGCGCTTCGGCGACCTGAACTGGGACGGCCTGTCCTTCACCCAGGAGCAGTTCGACACCATCACCTCGATCGACAAGGATGCCTGGAAGGCTGAACTGGCCCTGCATAACGAGCTGTTCGACAAGCTCGCCTACCATCTGCCGAAGGAGCTGGTCGACACCAAGACCGCTCTGGAACAGCGGCTGGCGTCATAAGCGCCCAGCGGCAGTCTCAATGAAAAACGGCGCGTGATCCACGCGCCGTTTTTTTATAGTGCGATCTCTTCAGACCGGATCACCGCTGAGGAAGACTTTCTGCAGCAAGGCCAGCAACTGCTTGCGCTCATCCATGCTGAGCATGCCGCAAGCCTCGAAATCGGCGTCCATCGCGGACTGTTCCGCCTTGTTGCACAGCTGCAGGCCTTCCGCCGTCAAGACCAGGGTTTGCGAGCGCTTGTCGAAGGGATTGCGCTGACGCAGCAGCAGCCCGCGCCTTTCCAGCCCGTCCAGCAGGATCGCCAGGTTCGGCGGCGACACATTGATCGCCAGCGACAGGCGCTTTTGCGTCATGTTCGGATTGGCCTTCAACAGGCTCAGCACCGACAGGTCCACCGCCCGCAGGGCATGCTGGGCCATGCGTTCCAAGAACAGCGGCATGACGGTCAGATAGGCGCGGCGGAAATTGTAGCCAAGCAGGTTCAGTAGCACGTCCTGCTTGAGCGGCTGCTCGGCGGTTTCCTGGACGGCGTTGGCGAGTTGGCGGTTTTTGAGCGGCATGACAGCAAGATGTTTTTAATTTATTACCATTATAAGCCGACATGATCTTGCCGGCGAAGCTGCTTGCATCCTTTCTTTCAACAGGCTATTTAAGCAAGGGAATTAAGTACTTGCCGGTCACACTGTCGGGATTGGCCGCCACTTCCTCCGGCGTGCCGGTGGCGATGATGCGCCCGCCTCCGGCGCCGCCTTCCGGTCCCAGGTCGACCAGGTAGTCGGCCGTCTTGATCACGTCGAGGTTGTGCTCGATGATCACCAGGGTATTGCCCTGGTCGCGCAAGCGGTGGATCACCTTGAGCAGCAGGTCGATATCGTGGAAGTGCAGGCCGGTGGTCGGCTCGTCCAGAATATACAGGGTGCGTCCGGTATCGCGCTTGGACAGCTCCAGCGACAGCTTGACGCGCTGCGCCTCGCCGCCCGACAGCGTGGTGGCGCTCTGGCCCAGGCGGATGTAGCCCAGGCCCACGTCGAGCAGGGTCTGCAGCTTGCGTGCGATCAGCGGCACCGGCTTGAAGAACTCGTGCGCCGCTTCCACCGTCATCTCCAGCACCTCGGTGATGCTCTTGCCCTTGTAGTGCACTTCCAGGGTTTCGCGGTTGTAGCGCTTGCCCTTGCAGACGTCGCAAGGCACGTACACGTCCGGGAGGAAGTGCATCTCCACCTTGATCACGCCATCGCCCTGGCAGGCTTCGCAGCGGCCGCCTTTGACGTTGAACGAGAAGCGCCCGGCGCTGTAGCCGCGCTCCTTGGCCGTCGGCACGCCCGAGAACAGGTCGCGGATCGGCGTGAACAGGCCCGTGTAGGTGGCCGGGTTCGAGCGCGGCGTGCGCCCGATCGGCGCCTGGTCGACCGAGATCACCTTGTCGAAGTGTTCCAGCCCGCTGATGGAATCGTGTGGCGCCGGCTCGGTCTGCGAACCGTACAGGTGGCGCGACAGGGCCGGGTACAGGGTATCGTTCACCAGGGTCGACTTGCCCGAGCCGGATACGCCCGTCACGCAGGTCAGCAGGCCGACCGGCAGCTTGAGCGAGACCTTCTTCAGGTTGTTGCCGGTGGCGCCAGTGATGACCAGCTGGCGGTTCGGATCGGCCGGATGGCGCTTTTCCGGCACCGCGATCTTCAGGGTGCCGTTGAGGTACTTGGCCGTCAGCGAATGCTTGTTCTTGAGGATATCCTTGAGCGTGCCCTCGGCGATTACCTCGCCGCCATGCACGCCCGCGCCCGGGCCCATGTCGACCACGTAGTCGGCGGTGCGGATGGCGTCCTCGTCGTGCTCGACCACCAGCACGCTGTTGCCGATGTCGCGCAGGTGCTTGAGGGTCTCGATCAGGCGGTCGTTGTCGCGCTGGTGCAGGCCGATCGAGGGCTCGTCGAGCACGTACATCACGCCGGTCAGGCCGGAGCCGATCTGCGAGGCCAGGCGGATGCGCTGGGCCTCGCCGCCGGACAGGGTATCGGCGCTGCGGTCGAGCGACAGATAATCCAGGCCGACGTTGTTCAGGAACTTCAGGCGCGAGATGATCTCCTTGACCACGCGGTCGGCGATCTCGCGCTTGGCGCCCTTGAGCGAGAGCTTCTCGAAAAATTCCAGGCACTCGCGCAGCGGCTTGCGCGCCACCTCATAGATCGCGCGCTGCTGCTTGCCGGTGCCGACCTTGACGAAGCGCGCCTCGGTGCGCAGGCGCGCGCCTTCGCACGAGGGGCAGGGCTTCTCGTTGATGAACTTGGCCAGCTCTTCCTTCACCGCCATCGAATCGGTCTCGCGGTAGCGGCGCGACAGATTGGTCACCACGCCCTCGAAGGTGTGCTCGCGAATCAGGGTGCGGCCGCGCTCGTTGACATAGGTGAAGGGGATTGCGGTCTTGCCGGAACCGAACAGCACCGCATCCTGGGCCGCCTTCGGCAACTGCTCGAAGGGCTTGTCGATATCGAACTCATAGAACGCCGCCAGGTTCGACAGCATCTGGAAGTAGAACTGGTTGCGCCGGTCCCAGCCCTTGACCGCGCCGGACGCCAGCGACAGGTTGGGGAAGGCGACGATGCGGCGCGGATCGAAGAATTCGATGTGGCCCAGGCCATCGCACTCCTGGCAGGCGCCCATCGGGTTATTGAAGGAGAACAGGCGCGGCTCAAGTTCCTGCAGCGAGTAGCCGCAGGCGTTACAGGCGAACTTGTTGGAGTAGACGTGTTCGTGGGCCGAGCCTTGCGCGGCCCGATCCATTTCGAGCACCACGGCGCGGCCATCGGCCAGGCGCAGCGCGGTCTCGAAGCTTTCGGCCAGGCGCTGCTTGATGTCGGCGCTGACCTTGACGCGGTCGATCACCACATCGATGGTGTGCTTCTCGGTCTTCTTCAGCTTGGGCAGGTCGTCGACCTCGTAGATCTTGGCCGCGGCGGTGCCGCTTTGCACGCGAAAGCGCACGAAGCCCTGGGCCTGCATGCCTTCGAAGAGGTCGGTGTGCTCGCCCTTGCGGTTGGCCACCACGGGCGCCAGGATCATCAGCTTGGTATCGGCCGGCAGTTCGAGCACGGCGTCGACCATCTGCGAGACGGTCTGCGCCGCCAGCGGATTTTCCGGGTGGTTGGGGCAGTAGGGCGTGCCCACGCGCGCGTACAGCAGGCGCAGGTAGTCGTGGATCTCGGTGACCGTGCCGACCGTGGAACGCGGGTTGTGCGAGGTGGCTTTCTGCTCGATCGAGATGGCCGGCGACAGGCCTTCGATCAGGTCCACATCGGGCTTTTCCATCAGTTGCAGGAACTGGCGCGCATAGGCCGACAGCGATTCCACGTAGCGGCGCTGGCCCTCGGCGTACAGGGTGTCGAACGCCAGCGAGGACTTGCCCGAGCCGGACAGCCCGGTGATCACGATCAGCTTGTTGCGCGGCAGATCGAGATTGATGTTCTTCAGGTTGTGCGTGCGTGCGCCGCGGATGCGGATCTGTTCCATGTGCTTGCCTTATATATGCCCTAGCAGGGTCAGCGCGTAACTATAGCGGGGTTTGCGTCGCGGCGTTGGGTGCGCTGCAGCGGCTGAGGCGGCAAGCGCGAACGGGAGGTCTTGATATGGGTCAGATATCCGCGAATTAAATACTGTATATAATACCAGTATTGGCTGGGTCCGCAAATGCATGTCGAGTGCATAAGGGACCGTGTTCCTTGGGGCGCGACTGGCTTATAATCGTTGTTTACGTATTCATACGGCCTATCACGACAATCGCACTGCGGAGCGCGCCGCAGTTCAACAGGAGCATTACATGGCATCAGTCAACAAAGTCATCATCGTCGGCAACCTGGGGCGGGATCCGGAAATCCGCTACATGCCCAGCGGTGACGCCATCGCCAACATCGCCGTGGCCACTTCGTACAAATCGAAGGACCGCAACACTGGCGAACAAAAAGAGCTGACCGAATGGCATCGCATTTCGTTCTTCGGCCGCCTGGCCGAGATCGTTGGGCAGTACCTGAAGAAGGGTTCGTCGGTCTACGTCGAAGG
>CAMLHI010000200.1 GCA_946479705.1 uncultured Oxalobacteraceae bacterium | reverse complement strand
GTGATCCGCGCGGTGCGCCCGCAACTGATCGTCAACCCGGCCGCCTACACCGCCGTCGACCAGGCCGAAGCCGAGCCGGCGCTGGCCTGGCGCATCAATGCCGATGCCCCGGTCCTGATGGCGGACGAAGCGCGCCTGCTGGGCGCGGCCATGGTGCATTACTCCACCGATTATGTATTCGACGGCACGAAGAGCGGCCCGTACCACGAGAACGACCTGCCCAATCCGCTCAGCGCCTACGGCCGCAGCAAGCTGGCCGGCGAGGAGGGCGTGCGCGCCGCCGGCATCGATCATTTGATCCTGCGCACCAGCTGGGTGTACGGCCTGCGCGGGAAAAATTTCCTTCTGACCATGCTGAAACTGGGCAGGGAACGCGAGCAATTGCGTATCGTCAGCGACCAGCATGGTGCACCCACCTGGAGCCGTACCGTGGCCGACAGTACCGCCCTGGTGCTGGCCCAGGCGCGTGCGCAGGGACCCGCGTGGTGGAAACGCCACAGTGGCATTTATCACCTGAGTTGCCAGGGCGCCACGACCTGGTGCGGCTTTACCGAAGCCATCGCCGCCGCCGCCGGCCTGCCCTGCAGCGTGATCCCCATCTCCAGCGCCGATTATCCGGTGGCTGCCGTGCGACCGCGCAATTCCATGCTCGATACGGGAAAATTGCGCAGCTTGTGCGCGCTTCCCGAATGGCAGCAGGCCTTGGCGCTATGCCTGGACGAGACACTTTTACGATAAGTCCCTCATCGGTAATCCGGTACAATCACGGATTACCGTTTTGACACTGCATGTTTTGCAACGGGATGCCGGCCGATGCTGCCAGCGCACGTTGCTGCGCGCCAGCGCGGTCCGCACCTTGCGCCGACAGCCACCCATCCATGTTTTCATTCCTCGTGAGTTTTGTTGTCGCTGCCTTGCTGACGCTGCTCGTCATCAAGCACGTCAAACTGCACGGCCCCGCCCTCGACAGCAATTTTATCGGCGTCCAGAAAGTCCATTCGCATGCGGTGGCCCGGATTGGCGGCATGCCGATTTTTGCCGCGGTACTGGTCAGCGCCGCCATTACCGTCTGGCGGGTACCTGCCATGCTGGAATGGATGGCGACATTGCTGATGTGCTCCTTATTTGCCTTCATTGGCGGCATTGCGGAAGACTATACCGGCAATGTCAGCGCCGCGCGGCGCCTGCTATTGACCATGGCGGCGGCTTTGCTGGCCTACCTGCTGCTGGATGCCAAAATCGGCCGCATCGATATTCCTTTCAGCAGCTGGCAAATCGATTCGGCCTGGATTGCGCTGCCGCTGACGGTGCTGGCGGTGGCCGGTATTGCCAATGCCGTCAACATTATCGACGGTTTCAATGGGCTGGCCAGCGTGGTGACGATCTGCATGCTCATTTCCCTGGCCTATGTGGCGGCCCAGGTGGGCGATATGTTTGTGCTGGTGTCGGCCCTGATGGTGGCGGGCGCCACCGCCGGCTTCCTCATATGGAACTATCCGATCGCCCTGATTTTCCTCGGCGACGGCGGCGCGTATTTTATCGGCTTTATGCTCGGCGAGCTGGCCTTAATGCTGGTCATGCGGCACGACGCGGTATCGACCTGGTATGCCGCATTGCTGCTGATCTATCCCGCCTTCGAAACGGTATTCTCCGCTTACCGGCGCTTGTTCCTGCGCGGTATGTCGCCCGCTATGCCGGATGGAATTCACTTGCATAGCCTGGTTTTCCGACGTATTGTGCAATGGGCGGTCGGGCCGAAAGAAGCGCGCGCACTGATGAAGCGTAATTCCATGACCTCGCCCTATCTGTGGCTGTTTTCCCTGATGGCGGTTATCCCGGCCACCCTGTTCTGGCGGAACACCGGGATATTGATTTGTTTCTGCTTATTGTTCGTGGTCAGTTATGTCTGGCTGTATGCGCGCATTGTGCGTTTCAAGTCGCCTCGCTGGCTGATTCTGCACAAGAAAAACAGGCGTTAACCCGTAAATGTAGTATATTGCGACAATTGGTGAGATTTCACTTATTTTGTTTTAACTACCTTCTGAGGAACGATGATGGATCTGTCAAATATGTCTCTTGGTGATCTGCGCAACCTGCAAGATCAAATCAAACAGGAAATGAAAAAACGCGAACACCAGGAAGTAGCAAAAGCGCGTGAACAGATTCTGGCCATTGCCCAAAGCGTCGGCGTCCCGCTGAAAGACCTGATCGCCAACGGCACCCGCGGCGCCAAGACCGGCACCGTGGCGGTACGTTATCGCAATCCGGATAATTCGACCCAGCAGTGGACCGGCCGCGGCCGCCAGCCGAAATGGGTCAAGGAATGGGTCGACGGCGGCAAGTCGCTCGACAAGCTGCGCGTATAAATCCCGTCTGTCAGCAGTAGACCCCCGCTAACGGCAAGCCCGGCATTTCCAACGGCCCGGCTTGCCGTTACAATATCAGCCGACGCAATTCTGCTCGGTGTCTTTAGTTTCTTCCCCGACATTTGCCCCGATTGCCCCGCCCAGGCCCGTGCCTGCGCCGCGCCCATGATCGGTCCATTCACTCTTCCACTAGTCAGGTTCCTATGCTTGCTCTGTCCAAATCCATCTTCAAGGCCTACGATATCCGCGGCGTCATCGGCAGCACCCTGGACGCCGGTGTCGCGCGCCAGATCGGCCAGGCCTTCGGCATGGCGGCGCTGGCCAAGGGCGAGCGCGCGGTCGTGATCGGGCGCGACGGCCGCCTGTCCGGCCCCGAACTGGCGGCGGCCCTGGCCGAAGGTCTGCAGGCGGCCGGCGTGGACGTGATCGACCTGGGCATGGTGGCCACCCCGATGGTCTACTTCGCCACCCACGAACTGGGCGCGACCTCCGGCATCATGGTCACCGGCAGCCACAACCCGCCCAACTACAACGGCTTCAAGATGGTGCTGGCCGGCGAAGCCATCCACGGCGAGACCATCCAGGCGCTGTACCGCAGCATCGAAGCGCATGACGGCAGCAGCGCCGCCACGCCGGGCAGCTACCGCACCCACGATATCCGCGCGGCCTACCTGCAGCGCATCATCGGCGACGTCAAGATTTCGCGCCCGATCAAGGTGGCGGTCGACTGCGGCAACGGCGTGGCCGGCGCCTTCGCCGGGGATCTGTACCGCGGCATGGGCTGCGAGGTGATCGAACTGTTCTGCGAAGTCGACGGCACCTTCCCCAACCACCACCCGGACCCGGCCCACCCCGAGAACCTGCAGGACCTGATCGCCTGCCTGCGCGAGAGCGACGCCGAAATCGGCCTGGCCTTCGACGGTGACGGCGACCGCCTGGGCGTGGTCACCAAGGATGGCCAGATCATCTACCCGGACCGCCAGATGATGCTGTTCGCCGCCGATGTGCTGGAACGCCACCCGGGCGCGCAGATCCTGTACGACGTCAAGTGCACCCGCCACCTGGCGCCCTACATCGCCAAGAGCGGCGGCCAGCCGCTGATGTGGAAGACCGGCCACTCGCTGGTCAAGGCCAAGCTGCGCGAGACCGGCGCGCCGCTGGGCGGCGAAATGAGCGGCCATATCTTCTTCAAGGACCGCTGGTACGGCTTCGACGACGGCCTGTACTCGGGCGCGCGCCTGCTCGAACTGCTGACCCGCGTGGCCGACCCCTCGGCCCTGCTGAACGCGCTGCCGCAGTCCGACAGCACGCCCGAACTGCACCTGCACCTGGCCGAAGGCGAAAGCGTGGTCCTGATCGAGGCGCTGCGCACCGGCGCCACCTTCGAGGGCGCCGAGCGCATCATCGATATCGACGGCCTGCGCGTGGAATACCCGGACGGCTTCGGCCTGGCGCGTTCCTCCAATACCACCCCGGTGGTGGTGATGCGCTTCGAAGCCGAAACCCCGGAAGCGCTGCGCCGCATCCAGGCCGAGTTCCGCCGCGTGATCGTGGCGGCCAAGCCCGACGCCCAGCTGCCGTTCTGACGTGAAGATCCTGCTGGTGCGGGTTTCGTCGCTGGGCGACGTGCTGCACAACCTGCCGATGGTGGCCGACATCCTGCGCCACCATCCCGGCGCCACCATCGACTGGGTGGTGGAGGAGGGCTACGTCAGCCTGGTGCGGCGCAATCCGCACGTACGCAAGATCATCCCGTGGGCGCTGCGGCGCTGGCGCAAGAGCCTCGGCAAGGCCGCAACCCGGCGCGAGATCGGCGCCTTCTTCCGCACCCTGCGCGAGGAACAGTACGATTATGTGTTCGACACCCAGGGCCTGCTCAAGACCGGCGTGATCATGGGCGCGGCGCGGGTGCGTCCGGGCGGGCGCAAGGTCGGCCTGGCCAACGGCAGCGAAGGCTCCGGCTACGAAGGCATCTCGCGCATCTTCCATACCGACTCGATTCCGCTCGACCCGCGTACCCACGCGGTGGCGCGCGGACGCCTGGTGGCGGCCAAGGCGCTTGGCTACCCGCTCGACGCGCCGCCCGACTTTGGCCTGCCCGCGCCTGCCGGCGAGGCGCGCCCGCACTGGATGCCGGCCGAACCGTACGCGGTGTTCTTCCACGGGACCGCGCGCGCGGCAAAGAAGTGGGCGCCCGCCAACTGGAGCGCGCTGGGCGCGGCGCTGGCACCCATGCCGGTGCTGCTGGCCTGGGGCTCGCCGGCCGAACAGCGCGAGGCCGAACTACTTGCCGCCGCCATGCCCAATGCGCGCGTGCTGCCCAAGCTGTCGATGGACGAGGCGGTGGAACTGGCGCGCCACGCCGCGCTGGCGGTGGGCGTGGACACCGGCCTGACCCACATCGCCGCCGCTTTCGTGCGCCCGACGGTGGAAATCTACGCCGACTCGCCCAAGTGGAAAACCGAGGGCAACTGGTCGCCGCGCATCGCCAACCTGGGCGAGCAGGGCGCGCCGCCTTCGGCCGAGGAAGTCATCGCCGCGGCGCGCACGCTGCTGGACGCCGCCTGATGCGCCTGCTGTATTCCGTCCTGTGGTGGCTGGCCCTGCCGCTGGTGCTGGGCCGGCTGTGGTGGCGCGGCTTCAAGGAGCCGGGCTACCGCCAGCACTGGGCCGAGCGCCTGGGCTTTTACGGCCAGCGGCCGGCGCCGCGCCACAGCATCTGGGTGCA
>CAMLHI010000199.1 GCA_946479705.1 uncultured Oxalobacteraceae bacterium | reverse complement strand
GCCGACAGGTCGAACTGGCCGCGCGCCTTGACCGCGCGCGCCGCACCCGAGAAGGTGCCGCCGCCCGGCAGGTTGTAATCGTCACGGTAGTTATATACGCCGCGCACACCCCATACCGGCGTCTCGTAGTACAGGATGAGGTTGTACGAACGCGGCGAGACGTTGTTCAGGAAGGCCGGCGAGCCGTCCGGCGCCTTGCCCTTGGTGCGCGTGTAGGAGTAGTTGAACACGCCGCCCATGCCCTTGAACGGCTCGGGCAGGAAGTCGAAGGATTGCTGGATGGTCAGTTCGGCACCCTCGGCGATCAGGTCGTTGGGCGAGTTGACGGCGCCGTTGACGTCGATGGTGTACTTGCCGTTCAAGCCCTTGCCGGCCGGCGCGGCCAGGTCGCTGACGCAGCGGTCACCCGCGATGCTCCAGGTGCCCAGGCCCAGGTTGTAGCCGTTCGATGGGCACAGCAGCGCATCGCGCGTCTCACCCACGATCAGGCCGCTGATCTTCTTGCGGTACACGGCCAGGCCGATCAGGCCGTTCGGACGGTTGTAGTACTCCAGCGCCAGATCCTGCGACTTCGACGAGTATGGCTCGATATTGACCCGGCCCAGACTGACGCTGTAGCCGCCGTTGGCCGTGTCTTCGGTCACCGTGGTGGCGATCGGGGAGATCTCGCGCGGATTCGGACGGATGAAGGTCTTGTAGTTGCCGTAACGCAGAACCAGCTTGCTGGTCAGGTCGGCCGCCAGCAGCATCGATGGCAGGTTGTTCTTGTAGGTGGTTTCACGCGTGTGGGTGGCGAAGACGGCGGTGTTGCCGGTGCCGACGCGGTCCATCGACGTCACTTCCTGCGTGGTTTCCTCGTGGCGCAGGCCGATGTGGCCGCGCACCCGGATGTCGAAGATCTTGCCGTCCAGCTTGCCCATCAGGTAGAAGGCCTTGATCTCGTCGTCGCGCGTGAAGTTGTTGCTGGTGAAGCTGCCATCGGCGGGATCGTTGACCCAGCCGGTGGCCGTGCGCAGGGCCGCGCCGGCGATGGTCGGCTGCAGGGCGGCCGCGGCTGCGCCGTAGTTCACGGTCTGCCAGTTCTGCAGGTAATTGCCGCCGTTGCCGCCGAAGAAGTCGCCGGCAAAGTCGCTCTGGCGCACGAAGCTCGCGTCGATCTTGCTGTAGTCGATGCCGGCCGCGCTGGAACGGTAGGCCAGCGAGTGGTATTTGTTCTTGTTGTACTGCGCTCCGCCCTGCACTGCGTCCAGCCACGGCAGATCGAGGAAACGCTCGATGTCCAGGCGCAGGCCGTGGACCTGGTTTTCCAGGAAGTTGTCGGAACCGGCCACGATGAACACGTCGCCCTTGGCATTGGTCACGCTCGGCCCGCTGCCGCTATAGGTCCACGGACCGGCGGTCTGGGCGCCGGACAGGGCCGGCGTGCTCTGGTTGAAGGCCATGACGAAGTTGTCCAGCCCGCCGTTGATGCCGACCTTGCCGGTGATGCCGTTGCCGGCGCCTGCCTTGGCGGTGTTGCGTACGTCCAGCTGGGCCTGATAAGCGTAGTTGGTGGCCTTGGAGACGACCGCGCCGGCTTCCACGCGCCACTGGTCGTTGGTGAAGCTGCCCTTCAGGTTCAGGCCGTCCGCCTTTTGCTGGAAGGCTTCCTCGCGCATCGAGCCGAACACGCGCGGATTGCTGAACTTGTATTCGTTGACATAGTAGCGCCCGTCGGTGTGCAGGAAGGGCGTCTGGGTCGGGTCGATGACGGTGGTGGCATCGCGGTAATCGATGTCGAGAATGTCGGTGTAGGTCTTGGGCGCCTTGCGGTCGGTGAAGAAGTAGGTGGCGCCGACCTTGATTTCCGGCGCGACCTTGTATTCGGCGCCGAACGCGCCCGAGCTCAGCTTGCCTTCATTGACCTTGACGGCCTGGCGGATATCGGTCGGCGCGGTGACGCCGGCCGTGGACGTGGCGCCGGTGCCGCCCGGGGCCGCCACGCAGGGCGCCGGCTGGCCGGTGCAGCTAGCCGCGTAGTAGCCGGCATAGCGCGACAGGAAATCCGGCGTGGTGCTCGGGCTGAGGGTGGTGAACTGGTTGAAGAACAGCGAATCGCGGCGGAACTCTTCCTTCTTCCAGGCCAGCACGCCGAAGACGCCGAGCTTGCCATCCATGAATTTCTTGGCGAAATCGATGGACGTCTTGGGCGTGGTGTAGCCGCCCAGGGTATTGTGTTCGGCGGTGAACTTGACCGAGGCGCCTTCCTTGCGCGACAGGGCCGGGGCGATCACCATGTCGATGTTGCCGCTGATGCCGCCGCTCTGCTCGGCCGCGGAAACCGACTTGATGACGGTGAATGCACTGAAAATATCGGAGTCGAAGGCGCCCATCGGCGCCGAACCGCCCAGCACCGGCGCGGCGAAATCCATGCCGTTCATGGTGACCTTGGCGTAGGAACCGGGCAGGCCGCGCAGGTTGATCGAGGCGTTGCGCGAATCTTCCTCGCGGTTGACCTGGATGCCGGGAATGCGCTGCAGGGCTTCGCCCACGTTCAGGTCGGGAAAGCGGTTCATGCCTTCGGACGAGATGCTGTCGCTCACGCCGACGTTCTGGCGTTTCATCGCGAGCGCGTCGGTGTAGCTCTTCTTGAAGCCGGTCACCACCACGACGTTGTCGGCCACGGCCTCCTGCGCCGCGGCATTGCCGGCCACGGCCAGCACACAGGCCGAGGCGACGGCACAGGCCATCTTGCTCTTCTTAAGTTGCATACGATCCCCACTCTTGTTATCCCACATTGATCGGCTGGCCAGCTTATGGCGCTGGCTGCGGCGTTCCCGTCTTGCGAAAAGATCACCTGTGGTCACGCTACCATGGAGAATGCCGCGCAGATATTTGCAAACCGCTCAAATTAATGAGCAGATTGCAAGTGCTTGATTTTATTGGGAGGAGGAAATCCAGGGGAAGGGATGAGCGTTGTCAGTACACGACAACGCAGGCGCATCAGGTGAGCGCCCACTCGCGCGCCATCTGGCGCACATAGGACGGCGGCGCGCTGCCCGGCGCCGGGAAGGAGACGATTTCGTAGGCATCCTCGTGCTTGAGCAATTCCAGCAGCAGCAGGTTGTTGAGCGCGTGGCCCGACTTGTGCGCGGTGTAGCTGGCCAGCAGCGGATGGCCGACCAGGTAAAGGTCGCCGATGGCGTCGAGGATCTTGTGGCGCACGAATTCATCCTCGTAGCGCAGGCCGTCGGAATTGAGGATGCGGTACTCGTCCATCACGATGGCGTTCTCGAGCGAGCCGCCGCGCGCCAGGCCGAGTCCGCGCAGGCTTTCCACGTCCTGCATGAAGCCGAAGGTGCGCGCGCGCGCCACGTCGTGCACATACGAGACATGGCCGAAATCGACGGCGGCGCGCTGGGTGGTGCCGTCCACGGCCGGGTGATTGAATTCGATGAAGAAGTCCAGCTTGAAGCCGTCGTGGGGCGACAGGCGCGCCCACTTTTCATTGTTGCCGATGCCCTGGCGCACTTCGACGTCGCGCAGCACGCGGATGAATTTCTTGGCCGCGCCCTGCTCCTGCACGCCGGCCTGCTGCAGCAGGAACACGAAGGACGAGGCCGAGCCATCCATGATGGGAATTTCCTCGGCCGAGACGTCCACGTACAGATTGTCGATGCCGAGGCCGGCGCAGGCCGACATCAGGTGTTCCACGGTCGACACGCGCGCCTGGTCCTTGATCAGCACCGAGGCCATGCGGGTGTCGCCCACGATGCCAGCACTGGCGGCGAATTCGACCACCGGATCGAGATCGACGCGCCGGAACACGATCCCGGTGTCGGGCTCGGCCGGGCGCAAGCTCAGCACGACCTTGGTGCCGGAATGCAGGCCGACGCCGGTCGTGCGCACTTGTTGCTTGATGGTTCGTTGTTTGAGCATCCGGCGATTATATCCAGTTTGCATCAGCCGCGCCGGCGCCGGGCCGCACCCAGCAGCACGAGGGCGCCGGCGCCGAACATGGCCCAGCTGGCCGGTTCGGGCACGGCGGCCACGCTCAGCAGCGTTTCCGGACGCCAGCTGTAGGTCGCTTCGACGAACTTGCTGGGGTCGCGCATATAGCTGTAATCGGACAAGCCGGTGGTGATGGCGCGGCCGGCGCCCAGGAACCATTCCGGATCGTGGCTGGAAAAGCCCAGCTTGAAGGAGAGCGCCGGCGCGGCTGCGGCGGCCAGGCCAAGGCCCGGCAGGGCGAACTGGAACTGCTCGGTACCGCAGGTGTGGAATTCGGTGGTCTCGCAGCCGATGTAGTCGACCAGGCCGATTTTCAGCGAAGTCAGTTCGGTGCGTTCGAGCAGCCCGTCGTGGTTGCTGTCCTCGCCGGCGAAGCTGCCGCTCAGGGTGTGCCACGGCAGGAAAGTCGCTTCCTGCTCGCCGTAGAAACCGGTATAGCTGAAGGCCCACCGGCCGGGCTCGGCCTGGGCCAGGGTGCCGCACAGCGCCAGCAGGGACGCACAGACAAACTTCAAGCGCATGGATACTCCCATCGAAGAATGGATCAGGCGGGGGGATCGTCCCGCCCGCGTTCGTGGCGGATCAGATAGATGCCGCTGCCGATAATGATGGCCGCGCCCAGCAGGGTGGCCCGGTCGGGCAGCGTATGCCAAAGCGCCCAGTCGAGCGCCACGCCATAGGCCAGGGCAGAATATTCGAAGGGCGCGACCACCGAGGCCTGGCCCGCATTGAAGGCTTCGGTAATGGCCAGCTGGCCGAGGAAACCGCTCACAGCCAGGCCAAACAGTAACAGGAAATCGTCCCCCGTGGGCGCCACCCAGGATGGTGCGGCCAGCACCGTGGCGCCGATGCCCATGAAGACGATGACCCACAGCACGGTATGCTCGGCGCGGTCGGTGCGTCCCAGCACGCGCGCGGTGATGGCCGAGACGGCGTAGCAGGCGGCCGAGCCGAGAATGGCCAGGCCGCCCAGGCTGAACAGGCCGTCGCTGGTGGGACGCAAGGCTACCAGCACGCCGCCCAGCCCTGCCGCGATGGCCAGCCAGCGCACCAGGTCGACGCGCTCCTTGAGCACCAGCATCGACAGGGCCGTGATCAGCGAGGG
>CAMLHI010000198.1 GCA_946479705.1 uncultured Oxalobacteraceae bacterium | reverse complement strand
GTAAAATTCGCATTGGCGCATGTTCGCCGCCGGGTTTATGCAACATCCAGGCTAGAGCATTGACTCGCCTGGCCCGCTGATTTCTACTGAGCGCAGTCGCTTTGGCCCGGTGAACGAATCATCGACCGAGCATTACTTATGGAGATAGCATGGCCGCATTGAATGAAACGCAGAAGTCGCCGATCGCCTCGCTGTGGGATGACGCCAAAGCCGCCGCAATGAGCGAACCGGAACTGCTGCTGTACCGTTCGAACCTGCTCGGTTCGGACCTGCGCATTACCAATTTCGGCGGCGGCAATACCTCGGCCAAGGTTGCGATGCATGATCCGCTCAGCGCCGAGCAGGTCGACGTGCTGTGGGTGAAGGGCTCGGGCGGTGACCTCGGTTCGATCAGGCTGGACGGCTTCTCGACCCTGTACATGAGCAAGCTGCAGGCATTGAAGAAGCGCTATCGCGGTCTCGCGCACGAAGACGAGATGGTGGCCTATCTGCCGCACAGCACCTTCAACCTGAATCCGCGCGCCGCCTCGATCGACACCCCGCTGCACGCCTACATCAACAGGAAGCACGTCGACCACATGCACCCGGATTCGTGCATCGCCATCGCCGCCTGCAAGAACAGCCGCGCGCTGACCGAGCAAGTTTTCGAAGGCCAGCTCGGATGGCTGCCATGGCAGCGTCCCGGGTACGACCTGGGCCTGAAGCTGGAAGCGCTGTCGACCGCCCAGCCTGAGCTGAAGGGCATCATCCTCGAAGGCCACGGCCTGTTCACCTGGGGCGACACCGCCAAGTCCTGCTACGAAACCACGCTGGCGATCATCAAGCGCGCCGAAGACTGGCTCGCGGCCAACGTCAAGCAGCCGTCGTTCGGCGGCCAGCGCGTACAGTCCCTGCCGTCCGAACAGCGCGCAGCACTGGCTGCCAGGCTGATGCCTCTGCTGCGCGGCAAGATCAGCAAGGACGAGTACAAGCTGGGCCACTTCGACGACAGCGCCACCGTGCTTGAATTCGTCAACAGCGCCGACCTGCAGCCGCTGGTGGCCCTCGGTACCTCGTGTCCCGACCACTTCCTGCGCACCAAGATCCGTCCCTACGTAATCGCCTTCGATCCGGCCAATCCCGACTTCGACGCCGTCGCCGCCGCCCTGGATGCCGGCCTGGAAGCCTACCGCGCCGCGTACTCGGCCTACTACAGCCGCTGCAAGCGTCATGACAGCCCGGCCGTACGCGATGCCAATCCGATCATCTATCTGATCCCTGGCGTGGGCATGCTGTCGTTCGCCAGGGACAAGGCCACCGCGCGCATCGCCGGCGAGTTCTACGTCAACGCGATCAACGTGATGCGCGGTGCGAACGGTGTCGACACCTACGTCGGCCTGCCGGAGCAGGAAGCCTTCGACATCGAGTACTGGCTGCTCGAAGAAGCCAAGCTGCAGCGCATGCCGAAGCCGAAGTCGCTGGCTGGGCGCATCGCGCTGGTCACCGGCGGCGGCGGCGGCATCGGCCAGGCAGTGGCACGCCAGCTGCTGGCCGAAGGCGCATGCGTCATGCTGACCGATATCGACCAGGAAGCCCTGGACGGCGCCTACGAGAACCTGGTCAAGGCCGCCGGCAAGGATGCTATCGCCGTGCACAAGGCGAACATCACCAGCGAGCAGGAGGTCGACGGTATCCTGGCCGCGACCGCGCTGCGGTTCGGCGGCATCGACCTGCTGATCTCCAACGCCGGCATCGCCTCGTCGGCACCGCTGGAAGACACCACCCTGGAAATCTGGCAGCGCAACCAGGACATCCTGGTCACGGGCTACTTCCTGGCCAGCCGCGCCGCCTTCCGCATCATGAAGCAGCAGGAACTGGGCGGCGCGATGGTGTTCGTGGCCTCGAAGAACGGCCTGGTTGCGTCAAGCGGCGCATCGGCCTACTGTACCGCCAAGGCCGCCGAGCTGCACCTGGCGCGCTGCATCGCGCTGGAAGGTGCCAACCACGGCATCCGCGTCAACGTGGTCAATCCGGACGCCGTGATCCGCGGTTCGCGCATCTGGGACGGCAAGTGGAAGCAGGAGCGCGCCCAGTCGAACAAGATCGGCGAGGACGATATCGAAGAGTTCTACCGCAAGCGCAGTATGCTCAAGCTGTCCGTCCTGCCGGAAGATGTCGCCGAAGCGGTGTACTTCCTGGCCAGCGACAAGTCGGCCAAGAGCACGGGTAACATTATCAACGTCGATGCCGGCAACGCCGCCGCGTTCACCCGTTGATCCAATAAGACAGGCCAGCGTGGGCCTCGAGTGTCCCCCGCGGCCGACAGGAGACCTGAAATGAGCACACCAATCGACGCCGGCCTGGTCGCGGACCTGAACGCGAGGGCTTGGGCCAATCTCGAGGCGGATTACGCCGCACTGGGCGGCATGCTGTCGCGCCGCGGCCAGGACATCGAAAAGCTGACCGCGCTGGCACAGACCTTTGCGGTGGCCCTGCCAAGTTGGGGCGTCGGCACGGGCGGCACCCGTTTTGCGCGCTTCCCCGGCACGGGCGAGCCGCGCAATGTGTTCGAAAAGCTGGACGACTGCGGCGTGATTCACCAGCTGACCGACGCCACCCCGACCGTGTCGCTGCACTTCCCATGGGATAAGCCGACCGACGCCAGGGAACTGCGCGACCATGCCGCGAACCTGAACCTGGGCTTCGACGTCGTCAACTCGAACACCTTCCAGGACCAGCCCGGCCAAGCCCACACCTACAAGTACGGAAGCCTGACCGCCCTGAGCGCGGCGGCACGCGAGCAGGCCGTGGCGCACAATATCGACTGCATCGAAATCGGCAAGACGCTCGGTTCCAAGGGCTTGACCGTGTGGGTCGGCGACGGCGCCAACTTTCCCGGCCAGAACAACCTGCGCGGCTCGCTCGAGCGCTACCTCGACAGCATGAAGGGTATCTATGCGGCCTTGCCGGACGACTGGCAGGTCTACATCGAGCACAAGCTGTTCGAGCCGGCGTTCTACGCCACCACCATCGCCGACTGGGGCACCAGCTTCGCCTGCGCCCAGCAGCTCGGCCCGAAGGCCAAGTGCCTGGTCGACCTGGGGCACCACGCGCCGAACACCAACATCGAGATGATCGTGGCGCGCCTGGCGCAGTTCGGCAAGCTCGGTGGCTTCCACTTCAACGACAGCAAGTACGGCGACGACGACCTGGATTCGGGCAGCATCGATCCCTTCCAGCTGTTCCTGATCTTTAACGAGCTGGCTGACATGGACCTGCGCGACGGCGGCGCCCGCAAGCTGGCGTATATGCTGGACCAGTCGCACAATGTGACCGACCCGATCGAAAGCCTGATGAGCAGCGCCGTGGAAGTACAGCGCGCTTTCGTGCAGGCCGCGCTGGTCGACCGCGCCGCCCTGGCCCGGTACCAGGAACAGAACGACGTGCTCAACGCCGCGCAGACGCTCAAGCATGCCTTCCGCACCGACGTCAGCCCGATCCTGGCGATGGCGCGCGTGCGCGCGGGCGCCGCCGCCAATCCGGTGGCCGCCTACCGCAGCAGCGGCTACCGCGACCGTGCCGCCTCGGCACGCCCAGCCAAGGCTGGCGCAAGCAGCAGCGGAATCGTCTGATCATGACCCAGCGCGCGTTTCGCATGAAGCTCAAGCCCGGGACGGTGGACGAATACCGGCGCCGTCACGCCGAACTGTGGCCGGCGCTGGGCCGGGCCCTGGCCGATGCCGGCATCTACGATTATTCGATCTTCCTCGACGAGGAAACGCTGCACCTGTTCGCGGTGCTCAGGCTGCGCGAGGGTGAAACCAGCGCCGATCTGCCGAAGCAGGCGGTGATGCAGCGCTGGTGGGATTACATGGCCGACCTGATGGAAGTGCAGCCCGGGAACCGGCCGGCCGAATGGCCGCTGGTCCCCATGTTCCACTTCGCCTGAGAGCTTGCCTACTGCGCGATCAGCTGGTGCTCGCGCAGCCATTCCTCCGCGCGGTGCGGCCACAGCGAGGCATTGCCCTGGCCAGTGCGCATGCCCATGCCGTGGCCGGCGCGTTCGAACACATACAGTTCGGCCGGCACCTTGGCACGGGTGAGCGCCTGGTAGAACAGGATGCTGTTCTCGACCGGGACCGTACCGTCGTCCTGCGTATGGAACAGCACCGTCGGCGGGGTGTTGGCGCTGACCTGCTTTTCGACCGACATCAGGCGCAGCGTTTCGGCGCTGGGGTTGGTGCCGAGCAGGCTTGTGCGCGAACCGGCGTGGGCGGCCGGGCCTTCCATGGCGATCACCGGATACATCAGCATGAGGAAGTCGGGCCGGGCGCTGACGCTGTCGAGCGGCGCGCCGGTGCGGCCGAGCGGATGGTCGAACAGGGTGCCGGCGCTGGCGGCCAGGTGCCCGCCGGCGGAGGCGCCCATGACGCCGATGCGGGAAGGATCGATGCCGTATTGCGCCGCCTGCGAGCGCACCAGGCGCACCGCGCGCAGCACGTCCTGCAGCGGTGCGGGGTGGCCGAATTCGGCCATGCGGTACTTGAGCACGAAGCTGGTCACGCCCAGTGAACTGAGCCAGTGCGCGAACTGCTCGCCTTCGCGCGCGGCCGAGACGTATTGATAGCCGCCGCCGGGGCAGATGATCACCGCCGTCCTGGTGGGCCGGTCGACTGCCGCCGGGTACAGGGTCAGGGTCGGTTCGCTGACGTTGGAGATGCGGCCATCGTCGACCTTTTCGGCGCCAATCTGCCTGGCGCCGGGCACGCCTTCAGGCCACAATGGAATGGCGGCGCTGGCCAGCGCGGCGGCACTGGCGAGAAGTGCGGTCAATATGGCTTTCTTCATCGATCGGTCTCCACTTTTTATTGAAACGGTCAGACACAGCATGGTCAGATTTTCACACATCGCGGCCTTATTGGCAGCATCGGCGTTGGGCGCTTGCGCAGCGGCCCCCGGCACGTCCATGTTCAACGGACGCGATTTCTCGGGATGGGAACTGGTCACGCTGCCGGCCACGCCGCTCGACGCCACCTTCAAGCAGCTGCCAGGCGGCGTGATCGCCTCCACCGGCCAGCCGACCGGCTACCTGGCCACCACCGGCAGCTACAGCGACTTCC
>CAMLHI010000197.1 GCA_946479705.1 uncultured Oxalobacteraceae bacterium | reverse complement strand
CGAGACCGGCTCGGTGTCGGCCGTGACTTCGCGCGAGGCAATGGTGGAGTTATAGATGGCGACGATGCCGGCCAGGTCGTCCTGGCGGGCGGGACGGTGAGCAAACGCGGCCATGGGAAATCAGAGGGTGTGGGTGGCGCGCGAGGAGCGCAACGCGGCGCCGAGCACTTCCTCGATCCGCAGCTTGGCGCGCTGGCCGGCTTCGTCGTTGGGGAAATGCACGCCGATGCCCTGCGCCTTGTTGTTATTGGCGCCCGCCGGGGTAATCCAGGCCACCTTGCCGGCGATCGGGTACTTGTTGGGGTCGTCCATCAGAGCCAGGATCAGGTAAATCTCGTCACCGATCTTGTAAGGCTTGGTCGTGGGCACGAAGATCCCACCGTGTTTTAGGAATGGCATGTAGGCCGCGTACAGGGCGGCTTTTTCCTTGATAGCAAGCGACAACACCGATGGCCGCGCGGCTTGCGGTGCATTCGGGTCTAGTGGATTGCCAGCCATTCAGTTCCTTTCAGGTGCAGCACGCAGTGTAATCAAGCAACATGTCTTCGACAAATAATTTCGGTGACAGCGGATGATCGGCCACGGCGCGCCGCTCGTTGGTGCTCTTGATCGCCTGCATCAGCTTGGCGGTCTGCACCCGTCCCGCCAGCGTAGCGACTTCCTTCTGGTAGCGGGGAAAATAGCGGATGCTCCCTGACAGTTTGTACGAAAAAACGTCATACAGCCAGCGTTGTTGCCATGCGACAAGTAATGCCAATGGGAGTTTGCTCAACTTGTCGGCATTTTTCAATGCATTTTCGATATTCGGATTGGCCAGCAACTGCAACAGGGCATCCATTTCCTCGCGATTGGCCGTTTCCGACGCGGCCAGAGCCGCCAGCGGCGCCCCGCCCTGCTCGCGCAACCAGGCCTCGGCGTCGCCCAGCCCTTGCTCTTTCAGCCAGGCCATGGCGCTGGCGCTGTCGGGCATCGGCAGGGCGAACTTGCGGCAGCGCGACAGGATGGTCGGCAGCAGGCGGTCCAGGCTGTTCGACGAGAGCAGGAAGACCGTGCCCGGCGGCGGCTCTTCCAGGGTCTTCAGCAAGGCGTTCGAGGCCGGCGTGTTGAGCGCCTCGGCCGGGTACAGCACCACCACCCGCAAGCCCTGCCGGTGGGTGGAAATATTCATGAAGTCGGCCAGGGCGCGGATCTGTTCGATCTTGATTTCCTTGGACGGGGTCTTGGTGGCCTTGGCTTTCTTGTCGGACTCGCCCTCCTCGCCTTCGCCGGGCGGCTCGTCTTCCAGCGCTTCCGGGCGCACGCGGCGGTAGTCGGGATGGTTGCTCTGGGAAAACCAGCCGCAAGAGGCGCAGCTGCCGCAGGCATGCCCGTCGGGCTGGACGTTTTCGCACAGCAGCGCCTGGGCGAAGGCTTCGATGAAGTCGGCCTTGCCGGTGCCGGCGGCGCCGTAAAACAGCACAGCATGGGGCATGCGCGGACGCAGGGCTTGCAGCTGCTCCCAGGCGCCGGCCTGCCACGGATAAATAGTCTTGGTCATGACAGGGTATCGATAATCTCGGCCAGGTGGGCCTGGATGTCCGCGATGCTGCGGGTCGAATCGATCACCACCACGCGCTCGGGAAACTGGGCGGCGCGGCGCAGGTATTCGGCGCGGCAGGCGGCGAAAAAATCCGCCTGTTCCTGCTCGAACTTGTCCAGCGTGCGGGTGGCGTCGAGACGGGCGCGCGCCACGTCCAGCGGCACGTCGAACAGCAGGGTCAGGTCGGGCTGGCGCTGCGGATGCACCCATTGCTCGAGCGCGTCGAGCTTGGCGCGGTCCAGGCCGCGGCCCCCGCCCTGGTAGGCGAAACTGGCATCGGTGAAGCGGTCGGAAACGACCCAGTCGCCGCGCGCCAGGGCCGGTTCGATCACCTGGGCCAGGTGCTCGCGGCGGCTGGCGAACATCAGCAGCGCTTCGGTTTCCAGGTGCATTTTCTCGTGCAGCACGAGTTCGCGCAGGCGTTCGCCCAGCGCGGTGCCGCCCGGTTCGCGCGAGGACACCACGGTCTTGCCGCGCGCCTGCAGCAGCGCGACCACGAAGGCGATATGGGTGGACTTGCCGGCGCCGTCGATGCCTTCGAAGGTGATGAACTTGCCGGGAACTGCTGGGATGCTGTCGGTCATGGAGCGCGCTGATAACGGTTGACGGCCTTGTTATGGTCGTTCAGGTTGCCGGAAAAATGGCTGGTGCCATCGCCGCGCGAAACGAAATACAGGGCGTCGGTCTTGGCCGGGCCGAAGGCGGCCGTGAGCGACTGCAGCCCCGGCAAGGCGATCGGCGTCGGCGGCAGGCCGAAGCGCGTGTAGGTATTGTAAGGGGTATCGGTTTCCAGATCGCGCTTGCGGATCTTGCCGTCGTACTTGTCGCCCATGCCGTAGATGACGGTCGGATCGGTCTGCAGCATCATGCCGGTCTTGAGGCGGTTGACGAACACGCCGGCGATCATGCCGCGCTCGGACTTCTGGCCGGTTTCCTTTTCCACGATGGACGCCATCACCAGGCCCTGGTAGGGCGAGGCGTACGGCAGGCTGGGGTCGCGTTTTTCCCAGGCCGTGGCCAGGTGCATCATCATCATCGTGTGGGCTTGCTTGAACACTTGCAGGTCGCTCGAATTCTTGGCGAACAGATAGGTATCCGGAAAGAACAGGCCCTCGGCTTCCTTGAACTCGGGATCGATCTTCGCCATCAATTCCTTGTCCGACAGGGTCAGCGTTTCGTGCTTGAGGCCCTTGCTGGCATTGACCGCCGCGCGCATCTGGCGGAAGGTCCAGCCCTCGATGATGGTCAAGGCTTCCTGGGCGAATTCGCCGCGCACCAGCTGGGTGACCAGGCGGCGCGGCGTGGTGCCGGGCTTGAGTTCGTAGGTGCCGGCCTTGATCTTGCTGGCCTGCTGGGTAATGCGCGCCAGGAAGGACAGCAGATAGGGATTGACCGGCACGCCCGCCTTGGCGATCTGCTGGGCGGCCGCGACCACGCTGCTGCCCGGCGCGACCGTGAAATCGATCGGCTCGCCGCTGGTGGTGATGGGCTGCTTGGCCCACCAGGAAAAGACGGCCACGGCGGCGACTGCGACGACGACGGTAAGGAGGATTGTTTTTTTTATGAAGCCCATAGCGGTTCTGGTGGTTTTACGCCCCGTCCGGCGCGATTTTCTCGACATCTCTATAATGAACCCGTAATGATAAGGCTTTCAGCCGCCAAATTTAGAGATTTTATGACAAATAGCAATACCAGCTTCTCCCAGCAAACCTTGAGTGCGGCCGACCTGGCCGCCGGCTTCGTGGCCGTCATCGGCGACCAGGGATTGATCTCCGTGACCGGCGACGACGCCGCCACTTTCCTGCACAGCCAGCTGACCAACGATGTCGCCCACCTCAGCCAGACCGAGGTGCGCCTGGCCGGCTTCTGCACTCCCAAGGGCCGCCTGCAGGCCAGCTTCCTGATGTGGCGCTCGGCCGAATCGATCTTCCTGCAACTGTCCGCCGACATTCAAGCGGCGGTGCAAAAGCGCCTGTCGATGTTCGTGCTGCGCGCCAAGGCCAAGCTGGCCGACGCCGCGCCCGGCAAGACCGTGCTCGGTTTCGGCGGCCTGCCCGCACACGAAGCGCTGGCCACGATGTTCGGCACCCTGCCCCCGGCGCCCTACACCCGCCTGGAACTCGAAGGCGAAACCCTGCTGCGCGTGGGCGATGCCTTCGGCGCCCCACGCTACCTGTGGATCACCAGTGCCGAGACGGCCGAAGCGGCGCTGCCTGAACTGTCCGGCGCACTCAAGACGGGCGACGACCAGGCCTGGCGCCTGTCCGAGATCCATGCCGGCGTGCCGCAGATTACCGCAAAAACCCAGGAACAGTTCGTACCGCAGATGATCAACTTCGAACTGCTGGGTGGCGTCAACTTCAAGAAAGGTTGCTATCCCGGTCAGGAAATCGTCGCGCGCAGCCAGTATCTCGGCAAGCTCAAGCGCCGCACCACCCTCGCTACCCTGGACGACGCCAGCGTCGCAGCCGGCGCCGAAGTGTTCGACGTGGCCGATCCGGACCAGCCCTGCGGCATGATCGTCAACGCCGCACCTAATGGCGCAGGCGGGTCCGATGTGCTGGTGGAGCTGAAACTGGCCGCGCTGGAAGGCGCCGACATCCGCCTCGGTTCGGCCAGCGGCACGCCGCTGCGGCTGCTGCCCATGCCTTACGTGCTCGACGCGCTCGACGTCTAGTCCGATGATCGACCTGTACATCTATTACAAGGTAGCGGTCGACCAGGCGCCGGCCTTGTGGCCGCGCGTGCAGGCGATGCAGGCGGCGCTGTCGGCCCTGACCGGTGTGGCCGGCCAGCTGCGCCGCCGGCCGGAAGCGGACGACGGCCGCCAGACCTGGATGGAAATCTACCCTGCCGTGACCACCGAGTTCGACGATGCGCTGGCCGGCGCGGTATCGGACGCCGGCATCGGCGCCTGGATCGACGGCCCGCGCCACATCGAAGTGTTTACGGACAGCCGCCCATGTGCCTGATCGTCTTCGCCTGGAAGGTCATGCCGGGCGTGCCGCTGATCGCCGCCGCCAACCGCGACGAGTTCTACGACCGCCCGGCCGCCCCGGCGGCGCCCTGGCCCGATCATCCGCAAGTGTTCGCCGGGCGCGACCTGAAGTTCGCCGGCAGCTGGATGGGCATCAGCAGCCACGGGCCGCGCTTTGCGGCCCTGACCAATATCCGCGGGCCGCAAGAAAAGCGCGCCGACGCACCGTCGCGCGGGGCGCTGGTGGCCGACTACCTGACTGGCAAGATGAGCGCGGCCGACTACGTGGCCCGCATCGGCACGCGCAGCGCCGAGTACAACGGCTTCAATCTGGTGCTGGGCGACCGCGAGCAGATGCTGTGGTTCTCCAACCGCGGCGGCGACGATCCGCGCAACGGCCAGCCGCTCGAACCGGGCATTTACGGGATCTCGAATGGCTTGCTGGATGCCCCATGGCCCAAGGTGCTCCGCACCAAGGCCCAGTTCGCCAGCCTGCTGTGCCAGGGCGCGCCGCAGGACGCCTATTTCGAAATGCTGGCCGACACCACGCG
>CAMLHI010000196.1 GCA_946479705.1 uncultured Oxalobacteraceae bacterium | reverse complement strand
GAGGCCAGGCTGCGCGAGACGCTGGCCAAGGTGTTCCGCGAGCGCGAGCCCGGCAGCAAGCCGAAAAGCCAGCTGTTCGACTACGCCAGCTGCTTCGGCGAACCCATGCTGGCCCGCTATCTGGCGCACGAGGCCGGATTCGATGCGGCACGCAACTTCCTCGTGCTCGGCGCCACGCTGGGCCGGCGCCACTATCTGCCGTATTTCGCCCACAACCACAAAGACATTCTCCGGCAATGCGACCGGCATGGCATCGAACATCGCACGCCGATGAACCAGACGCCGCTGATGGCGGCCGCGGCGGCCGGCAACGTGGCGCTGATCGAAGCGCTGCTGGCCCGCGGCGCCGACCCGTGCGCCATCGACCATCTGGGCCGCAACGCGCTGCACTGGGCCATCGACGCGGCCCTGCGCGACGCCAGCTACGCCGCGACCCTGTTCAGCACTGTCTATCGCCTGGTGGCGCCGTCCTGCATCGACGTGCTGGCGGGCGGGCGCCTGGTGCGGATCGACCGGCGCCAGTCGGAGTATCTGATGGTGCAGATCATGTGGGTCTTGTTCAAGTCCTGTTTTGCCAGCGCCGATGACAGCGATCGCGGCGCCTTCGACGCGGCGATGCTGCTCAATGCCTACGCGCGCATGCCGGACGAGGTGGTGGCGCCGGAGCGCAAGAAGCGCGCCTTTATTTCCGCTGTACTGGCGCGCAACGAAGTCGAGCGCGACTATGCCTACAACCGCCACCTGTTCAAGCGCATGGCCACCGGCCTCTACCAGTTCAACCCGGCCCTGGCGGTGCGCCGCGGCGGCAGCGACGAGGGCTGGCGGCCTGCGTTTGCCGTACTCAACCTTCCGCTGGTCAAGCAAACGGCCGATCCCCATTATGCGCGGCACATCGATGGGTTGCTCGGACTGGCCGGCATGGAGCCGGCCACGCCGGCGCTGATGTGGGTGTCCGCTGGCGCACGGCACGGCGCCGTGGCGCCGGCAAGACTTGAATGACGCGGCGCGGCCGACAGCGCGCAAGCACGGCTGCGCAAGGGATCAGTCGATGCGCGCATTATTTCGTAGAGGCAACGCGCGATGGTAAACTGGCGGGCCACGGCAAACGCTTCAACACAATCGGCAATCCGTGCCGCATGACGTTCCAGCCCCCCATCTCATCCACAAACCCGGAGCACAATGAAACATCTATTCCTCACCACGGCACTGCTTTTCTGCCTTGCCCACCCGGCAAGCGCGCTGGACAATTCCACCGCGGTCAAAGTCACGCCGCTGTTGAAAACCACCTCGAGCTGGGATGGCAAACCCATCGTCTACCCGCAGGGGCAGGCTGAAGTGACCGCACTGATTGTCGAGATCGCTCCCGGCGCGCAGACCGGTTGGCACGAGCATCCCGTTCCCTCGTTTGCGTATGTACTGGAAGGAACGCTGGAAGTGACGCGCGCCTCCGGCGAGACCAAGCTGCTGCACGCCGGCGACACGCTGGCCGAAGTGGTCAGCACGTTGCACACCGGCCGGGCCATGGATGGCACCAGCGTCAAGCTGCTGGTGCTGTACACCGGCGCCGTCGACCGCAAACTGACCATCGCGCACCCGGAATTTGCCCCCGCTGCGCCTGCCTCGCCGGCCACCCGCTAAGCGCGCAGCCCGCCGCCTCACAGGCCGGGCGGCGCCTCCGCTTGCAGCGGGGCGAACATGGCTTGCAGGTCGTCCTGGCTGAGCTGCAGCTGCTGGGTGTTCCCTCCGCTGAGCACGGCGCTGGCCAGCGCCGCCTTCCTGCGCTGCATCTCCTGGATTCTTTCTTCCAGCGTCGCCTTGGCGATCAATTTGTAGACGAACACCGGCTTGTCCTGGCCGATGCGCCAGGCGCGGTCGGTGGCCTGGTCCTCGGCGGCGGGATTCCACCAGGGATCGTAGTGGATCACGGTGTCGGCCGCGGTCAGGTTCAGGCCCACGCCGCCGGCTTTCAGGCTGATCAGGAATACCGCCACCTTGCCGCTCTGGAAGGCCTTGACCTGGGCGCTACGGTTGACGGTCTCGCCGGTGAGCAAGGCGTAGTCGATGCCGCGTGCGCGCAGTTCATCCTCGATCAGGGCCAGCATGCTGGTGAACTGGGAAAACACCAGGATCTTGCGCCCTTCGCCGAGCAACTCTTCCAGCATGACGGTCAGCTCCATCAGCTTGGCCGACGGCGCCGCACTCTTGCGTCCGCCGGCCAGGCTTACCAGGCGCGGATCGCAGCATACCTGGCGCAGCTTGAGCAAGGCTTCCAGGATCACGATCTGGCTGCGCGCCACGCCCTTGCTGGCGATGGCCGCGCGCACCTTCTTGTCCATGGCCAGGCGCACGGTTTCATACAGGTCGCGCTGGGCGCCGGTCAGCGCGACTTCGCGCAGCATTTCCGTCTTGGCGGGCAATTCCTTGGCCACCTGGTCCTTGGTGCGGCGCAGGAGGAAGGGTTTGATGCGGCGCGTCAGGAAGGCATTGCGCTGACTGTCGCCGTCGCGCTCGACAGGCTTGCGGAAGTCGCTGTTGAAGCGCTTCTCGTCGCCCAGCAGACCCGGCAGAAGGAAGTGAAATTGCGACCACAGTTCGCCCAGGTGGTTCTGCACGGGCGTGCCGGTCAGGCACAGGCGGTGGCGCGCGGACAGCAGGCTGGCCGTCTGCGCGGCCTTGGAGCGGTGATTCTTGATGTATTGCGCCTCGTCCAGGATCAACAGGTGGAAGGCTTGCCGGCGCAAGGCGTCTTCGTCGCGCGGCAGCAGGGCGTAAGTGGTCAGGATCAGGTCGTGGCCGGCCATCGCGTCGAAGTGTTCGGCGCGCTCGGGTCCATGCAGCAGCAGCACGCGCAGATCCGGGGCGAAGCGCGCCGCTTCATCCTGCCAGTTGCCCATCAGGCTGGTGGGCGCGACCACCAGGGCCGGCCGGTCCAGCCGCCCCGCCTCCTTCTCGGCGAGAATGTGCGCCAGGGTCTGGACGGTCTTGCCCAAGCCCATGTCGTCGGCCAGGATGCCTGCCAGCTCGTATTCGCGCAGGAACTGCATCCAGGCCAGCCCGTCCAGCTGGTAGCTGCGCAGCGTCGCCTGCAAGCCGCGCGGGGGCGCGACCGCCCGCACGCCATCGAAGCCGGCCAGCCGCTGGCCCAGCGCGCGCAGATTGTCGCCCCCCATCCAGCGCAGCCGCGCACTGGCGTCGAGCTGCGCCAGCCGGGCCGCGTCCAGGCTGGGCAAACGAATCGCATTGCCGATGCGTTCAAGGAAATAGAGTTCGCCCAGGGTGCTCAAGATGGGGCGGATACGGCTCCAGGGCAGGGCCACGGAGGCGCCGGCGGGCAGGCGGGCCAGCACGACTTCCTCGTCGGCACGGGCGGCCAGCGCCTGGGCGTCGAACTGCGCCGGTGCCGCGCGGATCAGTTGCAGCAGGATCGGCAGGAGCGGCACGCGCTGGCCATCGACCACAATGCCCAGTTCCAGCTCGAACCAGGCATGGCCTTCGCCGTCCTGGCCGACACTGGCATACCAGTCGTCGATGTCGCGCACGTCGAAGCGGAAGCCCGGCGCCAGTTCCACCTGCCATCCTTGCGCGCGCAAGGATGGCAGGCCGTCGCGGGCGAACGCCAGCCAGGCCTCCGTCCCGCCCAGCCCCAGCGCGCCGGCGGGGCCGCCCAGTTCGACTGCGCCGCTGGGCGCGAAGCCATGCGCTTCCAGGGTGGCGCGCGCCGCCGCTTCAGCCGCGGCATCGCGCACGATCTGCTCGCATCCCGCTGCCGTCGTACGCAGCAGCATGCGCGCGCCGTCGTCCGGAGCGCGACGGCCATCGTAGTCGAAGGCCAGCTGCGCGAAGTCGTGCCAGACCGATGCGCGCGCGCCGTCCGTGCCGTGTTCAATGCTGTCGAGCAGGAGACTGGGAACGGGCCGGATGTCGCTGCGCACGGTCATGCCCGCGGCGGGAGGAAGCGGGACCAGGCGGTCCAGTTGCGCCGCTTGCATTTCGGCGGCGAAACGGCCCGCTTGCGCGAGCGCGACGGGCGGCGCCTGCTCCAGCAGTTTCAGCAACACCTCGGGCGGTACCGTGCCCAGCGCCCCCGGCAACTCCAGCTCGCCAACCTGGCCGGCGTGCACATACATGAACGGCGCGGTCGGCAGGACCGCGCCAAGGACGGCGCCGTCGGCATCCCAGCGCAGGCGCATGAGACCATCCTCGGCATGCCACGCCAAGGTGGCGGGGCGGCGCGGGCCGCGCACCAGTACCGTCAGATTGCCCTTGAGGTCCTTGCGCGAGGCCGCCTGCAGCAAGCGTCCCTCGTCGAGCAATTGATGGAGCAATTGCGCCCCCAGCGCTTCGCGTGGCTTGGCCACCATGCTGTAGTGATTGCCGTCCGGGCGCAGCACCATGAACAGGCGCATCAGGGTGCGCTCCGGCGCGCTGGCCGCGCCAAGCGGCAGATCGTAGGGATTGCCGATGACGTTCGCATTCGTGTAGCCGCCGTCGTCGCGCTGGCGCGAGCGGCACAGCAGCAGGTCGGGACCGGCATTGCCTGGAACGAGCACGCAGACGATGCGCGTCTTTACCTTGCCCTTTGGCGTGGCGGGGGGCGGGCCAGCAGAAATCTGGCGCAGGCTGTCGAGCCAAACCATGCTGGCGTGCGACAGGGCGGTGGAGGCCGCGGCCGGCTGGCGCGCCAGATAGGCCAGCAGGACGGCGGCCACATGCTTGCAGTTGTATTCCATGGGGCAGGTGCAGCCGCCGTCGATGTGCACCCCACGGTCTTCGTGCACATAGATCGACTGCTCGTAGGCAAAGCGGCCGCTGCCGCTCACCATGCCGACGATTTCGTCGCCGTCGATCTCGACGCCCAGCACTTTCCCGCGCCGGAAGTAGTCGCTGCCGCGCTCGAAGCTAGGGCCATCGACATTGTCGAAAATATCGTCTTCAGTGAAATAGGGAATCTGCATGGGTAAGCCGGAGCGTGACAAGGACGCCGCATTATCGCCGCTGCCGGCGATTCGTCCAACGACAGGCGCGCCGGACCGTGATCGACCAGCCGCTTGCCAAACTAGTCCATGGTATGATTTCCGGCCAAATACATCACAATATGATATAAATTCCATGTC
>CAMLHI010000195.1 GCA_946479705.1 uncultured Oxalobacteraceae bacterium | reverse complement strand
GGAAGAACGCGCCCAGGAACTGCAGCGCGCCAGCCAGTACAAGTCCGAATTCCTGTCCAATATGTCGCACGAGCTGCGCACTCCGCTCAACAGCTCGCTGATCCTGTCCAAGCTGTTGTCGGAAAATGCCAAGGGCAACCTGGACGCCGAACAGGTGGAATTCGCGCGCACCATCTACGCCGCCGGCAACGACCTGCTCAACCTGATCAACGACATCCTCGACATCGCCAAGGTCGAAGCGGGCAAGCTCGAACTGCAGCCCGAAGATATCCGCCTGGCCGAGCTGGCCGAAAACATGCGCATGACCTTCGCGCCGCTGGCGCGCCAGAAGCAGCTGCACCTGGCCGTGCGCATCGACCCTGGCGCGCCAGAGACTGTGTTTACCGACGGGCGCCGGCTCGAACAGGTGCTCAAGAACCTGCTCGCGAACGCCATCAAGTTCACCGACCGCGGCGAAGTCGAACTGACTATCGGCGCGCACGCCGACGGCACCCTGACCATGGCGGTGCGCGACTCGGGCATCGGCATCGCCGCCGACCAGCAGGCCCTCATCTTCGACGCCTTCCGCCAGGCCGACGGCACCACCAGCCGACGCTATGGCGGCACCGGCCTGGGTCTGTCGATCTCGCGCGACCTGGCCAAACTGCTGGGCGGCGCGATCGAGGTGGCCAGCACGCCCGGCCAGGGCAGCACTTTCACCCTGCTGCTGCCGGGCGCGCTGACGGTGGCCGAACCGGGCCCGCTGCCGCGTGAGGAGGCGCAGCCCGCGCCGGTAGTGGCGGCAGCGCGCAGCGCACCGGCGCCGCAGCCCTCCTTCGCGGACGACCGCGCCGGCCCGGCCCGCAAGGGTGCCGCGGACGCCCGCACGGTGCTGGTGATCGAAGACGACATCAATTTCGCCCGCATCCTGTTCGACCTGGCGCACGAGATGGGCTTTCGCTGCCTGGTGGCGCACAGCGCCGCCGAAGCGCTGCAGGCGGCCGCCGAATTCCTGCCCGACGCCATCCTGCTCGACCTCGGCCTGCCGGACGGTTCCGGCATGGACCTGCTGCAGAAGCTCAAGGCCAATCCGCAGGCACGCCACATCCCGGTGCACATCGTCTCGGCCAACGACCGCGCCGAAGCGGCCCTGCAGCTGGGCGCGGTCGGCTACGTCATCAAGCCGGCCACGCGCGAACGCCTGCAGCAGGTATTCCGCACGCTGGAAGGCAAGTTCACCCAGAAGCTCAAGCGCGTGCTGCTGGTCGAGGACGATGAGCGCCAGCGCAATAGCGTGGTCGAACTGATCGACGACGACGACGTCGAGATCACCGCCGTGGCCAGCGGCAGCGAAGCCCTGATGCTGCTGCGCGGCGGCGTGTTCGACTGCATGATCATCGACCTCAAGCTGCCGGACATGCAGGGCCACGAACTGCTGCGCAAGATGGCCTCGGAAGAAATCTGCTCCTTCCCGCCGGTGATCGTCTACACCGGCCGCAACCTGACCCGCGTCGAGGAAGCCGAGCTGCTCAAGTACTCGCGCTCGATCATCATCAAGGGCGCCCGCTCGCCCGAACGCCTGCTCGACGAAGTCACGCTATTCCTGCACAAGGTGGAGGCGCAGATGTCGGCCGAGCGCCAGAGCATGCTCAAGACCGTGCGCGCGCGCGACCGTGTGTTCGAGGGACGCCGCATCCTGCTGGTGGACGACGACGTGCGCAACATCTTCTCGCTCACCAGCGCGCTGGAACAGAAAGGCGTGACGGTGGAAGCGGCGCGCGACGGCTTCGAAGCGCTCGCCAAGATGAACGACAAGCCCGATATGGACCTGGTCCTGATGGACATCATGATGCCCGGCATGGATGGCCTGGAAGCGACCCGCCGCCTGCGCGCCGACACCCGCTTCGCCAAGCTGCCCATCATCGCCATCACCGCCAAGGCCATGCGCGACGACCAGGAGCAGTGCCTCAAGGCCGGCGCCTCGGACTACCTGGCCAAGCCGATCGACCTGGACCGCCTGTATTCGCTGCTGCGGGTGTGGATGCCGGCCATGGAGCGGATCGGATGAACGTGGCCGACAGCGCCGCCATCGAGCTGCGGCTCCTGATGGAGGCGATCTACCTCAAGTACAGCTACGACTTCCGCGATTATTCGGGGGCGTCGCAGAAGCGCCGCGTGCTGCACGCGCTGCGCCAGCTCGACTGCCCCAGCATTTCGGAACTGCAGGCGCGCGTGCTGCGCGACCCCGACACCTTCATGCAGCTGCTGCAGTACCTGACCATCCCCACCAGCGAGATGTTCCGCGATCCCGGCTATTTCGCCGCGCTGCGCCGCCAGGTGGTGCCGCACCTGCACACCTATCCCTCGCTGAAGATCTGGATCGCCGGCTGCAGCACCGGCGAAGAGCTGTATTCGATGGCCATCCTGCTGCGCGAGGAAGGCTTGCTGGAACGCTCGATCATCTACGCCACCGACATCAACCCGGTCTCGCTCGAGCGCGCCCGCAAGGGCGTGTTCGCGCTCGAGCGCATGCGCGCCTACACCGCCAACTACCAGCAGGCCGGCGGGCGCGCGGCCTTTTCCGACTACTACACGGCGGCCTACGACGGCGCCCTGTTCGACCGCAGCCTGGTGGAAAGCGTCAGCTTCGCCGACCACAGCCTGGCCACCGACAGCGTGTTCTGCGAGACTCACCTGGTCTCCTGCCGCAATGTGCTGATCTACTTTAACCGCAAGCTGCAAGACCGCGCCATCGGCCTGTTCCACGAGTCGCTGTGCTACCGCGGCTTCCTCGGCCTGGGCAGCAAGGAGAGCCTGGACTTCTCGGCATGGAGCGAGGGCTTCGATGCCCTGGTGCGTTCCGAGCGCCTGTTTCGCAAGGTGGGCGCATGAATGGCGCCGTCGCCCGCGCGCTGGCCGGACGGCGCATCGACGCGCTGGCGATCGGCGCCTCGGCCGGCGGCATCGGCGCCCTGCGTGCCATCCTGCCGGGGCTGGGGCCGCGCATCGGCTTTCCGGTGCTGATCGTGGTGCACATGCCGGACGACCGCGACAGCCGCCTGGCCGAAGTCTTCCAGCGCCACCTGGCGCTGCCGGTGCGCCAGGCCGAGGACAAGGAAGTGCCGGAGGCCGGCGTGGTGTACTTCGCCGCGCCCGGCTACCACCTGTCGGTCGAGCGCGAGCGCTGCTTCTCGCTGAGCCAGGAAGAACCGGTACACTATTCCAGGCCATCGATCGACATCCTCATGGAATCGGCTGCCGACGCGTATGGCGCGGGGCTGGCCGGGGTGCTGCTGACCGGCGCCAGCAGCGACGGCGCGGCCGGCCTGGCGGCCATCGGCATGGCCGGCGGGCTGACGGCCGTGCAGGACCCGGCCGAGGCCGAAATCGCCACCATGCCGGCGGCCGCCATCGCCCTGCGCGCGCCCGACCTGATACTGCCTTTGAAAGACCTGCGGTCCCTCCTGAACATGCTGGAGAAAAGCTGATGACGACCATGCACCAAGCCCATCAAAACACCAAGCTGCTGATCGTCGACGACCGGCCGGAAAACCTGCTGGCGCTCTCGCGCATCATCGCCGAGCCGGACCGCGACATCTACCAAGCCAGTTCGGGCGAGGAAGCGCTCTCGCTGCTGCTCGAACACGACTTCGCGCTGGCCATTCTGGACGTCATGATGCCGGGGATGGATGGCTTCGAGCTGGCCGAACTGATGCGCGGCACCGAGCGCACCCGCAACGTGCCGATCGTGTTCGTCAGCGCGGCCGGGCGCGAGCTCAATTACGCCTTCAAGGGTTACGAGACCGGCGCGGTGGATTTTCTGCACAAGCCGCTCGACGTGGCGGCGGTCAAGAGCAAGGTCAATGTGTTCGTGGCCCTGTGCCAGCAACGCAATGAAGTCAAGCGCCAGGTCGAAGCGCTGGAACTGAGCCGGCAGGAACTGCGCGCCACCCAGGCCGAACTCGAACGCGCGGTGCGCATGCGCGACGACTTCATGTCGATGGTGGCGCACGAGCTGCGCACGCCGCTCAATACGCTGTTCCTGGAAGCGCAGCTGCGCGGCATGCAGCTCGATAAGGGCAATGCCGCGTTCTTCACTACGGAAAACCTGCGCAAGATGGTGGCCCGCGACGGCCGCCAGATCGACAGCATGATCCGGCTGATCAACGACATGGTGGACGTGACGCGCATCCGCAGCGGCAAGCTGTCGATCCGGCCGGCCGCGACGGAGCTCAAGGGCTTGCTGGAACGGGTGGTGAGCGACCTGGCGCACCGCACCGAGGCGGCCGGCGCCACCATCGTGCTGGACGCGCGGCAGGCGGTGGATGGGGTGTGGGACGAGTTCCGCGTCGAGCAGGTGATCGTCAACCTGCTCACCAACGCGCTGCGCTACGGCGGCAGCAAGCCGGTGACGCTGTCGCTGTTCACGCGCGACGGCCGCGCCCATGTGGTGGTGCGCGACCAGGGTCCCGGCATCGCCGAGGAAGACATCGCGCGCATCTTCAATCCCTTCGAGCGGGCCGGCAACAAGGAAGTGCGCGAGGGACTGGGTCTGGGCTTGTACATCGCGCGCCAGCTGGCCGAATCGCATGAGGGCACGCTGGAAGTGGTCAGTGCGCCGGGCCAGGGGGCGGCATTTGAGTTGACTTTGCCTTTGGTTGTTACTGGCTAAGCTGTCCGGCGGCCGGTCGTGACATTGCGCCCCCCAGTGTGGCCTATTCGCGAGCGTTCAGGTTCAGCTAAGTCGCGCCTCGATGCAGTGCTAAGATCGCAATTTAGGCCAAAGCATCCTGCTTTGCTTTCGTCTGGCTGGTGGGACGTCGCTTTGCGGGCACCGTTCTCGCCCAAGCCTTGCTGGTGCCGTCCGCCATGCTGATTGCTTGGGTAGCCCGTATTATTTAAGCCAACTCTGACCATCGCGCGCCAGCATGCCGCCGGGGCATTTGAAGCTTGCGATCTGGCGGAGCGTCACGCGGTTGCCGTTTGTGGCGCCAACAGTGCAAGCAGCTGCGCGGGCGGCAGCGCGCGCGCGAAGAGGAAACCCTGCATTTCATGGCAGGCGTGCTGCATCAGGAACTCAGCCTGCTCGCGCTGCTCGACGCCTTCGGCAATCACGCTCATGTTCATGTTCGCGGCCAGCGCGATGATGGTCTTGACGATGG
>CAMLHI010000194.1 GCA_946479705.1 uncultured Oxalobacteraceae bacterium | reverse complement strand
GCGCCGCTTGCGCCGGCCCAGCCAGCCGACCACCCCGAGGCCGCCCAGCATCAGGGCCCAGCTTTCCGGTTCCGGCGCCGTCGAGGCCACGTCGAGCAGGACCGCGCCGCAATCGTCGGCGCGGCAGCCGTAGGCGATGATCTGGGCACTGTCGTTGATGCCGGTGGCGGCGTACAGATACCAGCCCGAAGCCGGGTCGATCAGCGTGTTCAGGTTGCTCATGACGCCATCGGCATACAGGAAGGCCGCGTTGTCCGCGCTGGCCTGTTCGGAATAGCCCACCACCAGGCCGGCTTCGTTGATCGCCGTGGCATAGCTGCGCCCGCCGTCGAGGGAACCGATGTCGGCCATGCTGCCGTTCTGGTACAGGAAGGCATGCTCGACCCCATTGCCCCAGGCGTGGCCGACGATCTGGCCGGCATCGTTGATGTCCGCGGCGCTGCTGTAGCTGCCGCCGAAGGTGCCCAGGTCGCTCATGCTGCCCTTGCGGTAGACGAAGGCGTGGGCGAGGAAGGGCGTGACGTCGTCCAGCGCCGATACCCCGACCACCTCGCCCTGGTTGTTGATGCCGCTGGCGTAAGCGAAGCCGCCGCCCAGGGTGCCGAGGTCGACGCTGGCATCGTTCGTGTGCAGAAAGGCGCGGTACTGCGACGCCGGGTCGAGGTACTGGCCGGCGACCTGGCCGCGGTTGTTGATGGCAATGCCGAAGCTGTTGGCGTTGCCGAATACGCCGAGGTCGGCGAGGCTGCCCCGGCTGTAGCGGTAGGCGTGGGCGTCCCCGCTGGGGATGGCGGCGTAGCCGGTGACCGTGCCGGCCGCATTGATGGCGGTGGCGGTGCCGTCCGTCCCGCCCAGGGTGTCCAGCAGCGTGAAGCTGCCGCTGCCCTGGCCGGACCAGATGAAGCCGCGCCGCCCGTCGGGCGTGGCGATGTCGCCGACGACGGTGCCGGCGTTGTTGATGCCGAGCGCATTGGTGCCGGTGGGCAGTGCGGTAACGGTGTAGCGCGATGGCGCGGCCTGGGCGGCCGCGGCGAGCGCGCTCGTCGTGACGACGAGCAGGACTGCGAGGAGATGGCGGATGGACATGGTGGGCGTTCGCGATGTGTGCTGGGATGGCACAGCATCGCGCGCTCACATGTTTGACCCATGATGCATATCAGTCGTGCGCGGGGGCCTGCCGCTTGACGCGGCGGGCCGTTTGGTGCGTGGTCAGTTGACTGCGGTCAGTTCGATGTCGAACACCAGGCCGGAGTTGCCGGGGATATTAGCGACACCGTTAGGGCCGTAGCCCAGGCTGGAGGGCACGGTCAGGGTGCGCTTGCCGCCGACCTTCATGCCGGGAACGCCCTGCACCCAGCCCTCGATCAGGCCGCCGCTCTGCAGCACGGTCTTGAAGCCGACACCGCTATCGACCTGGGTGCCCTTGTTGGCAGTCTTGGTGGCGTCGTACAGCCACACGGTGTAATTGACGGTGATGTTCTTGCCGAGCGCCGCGTCAGCGCCGGTGCCGACCACGGTGTCGGTCTTGACCAGTGCCGGGGCATCAAACACGGTGGGGCCAACGGCGGTCAGTTCAAGCTCGTACACCAGGCCGGAGTTGGCGGGGATCTTGCCGGAACCGCTGCTGCCAAAAGCCAGGCTGGCCGGCACGGTCAGGGTACGCTTGCCCCCCGCCTTCATGCCGGAAATGCCCTGGACCCAGCCCTGGATCAGACCGGCGCTTGACAGCACCGTCTGAACGCCGGTGCCGCTGTCGATCTGAGTACCCTTGTTGCCGGCCTTGGTGGTGTCGTACAGCCAAAGGGTGTAGTTGACAGTGATGACGCTGTTCACGGCCGCTTCGGCGCCGGTGCCGACCACGGTGTCGGGTTTCAGTAGTTGCGGCGCGTCATACACGGTCGGGGCGGACGAACCGCCACCGCCGCCACCGCAGGCGCTCAGCGCCAGCAATGCGGCAAAGGCGGCAATCAGGGGGAACTTGAAATTCATGGACATCCTTGCTAGACAAGTTGAAATAAAAAACTGTCCCGCAGTGTAGCAGCAGACGGCGCCGCCAGATCGCCCCGGCGGCGCCGAAATTGTCCGAATCTTGTATCGGCTTGTATCAGATTTCGACCTGGGTTCCCAGTTCGATCACCCGGTTGGTGGGGATCTGGTAGTAGTCGGCGGCGCCGCGCGCATTGCGCGACATGGCCACGAACAGATGCTCGCGCCACGGCGCCATGCCGGTGCCGGGGGTCGAGATCACGGTCTGGCGCGCGATGAAGAAAGAGGTTTCCATCATCTCGAAGTCGAGGCCGTGCTCGCGGCACAGCTTGAGGATGTCTGGGATGTTGGGCTCGTCCTTGAAGCCGTAGCTCACATTGAGCTGGAAGCAGTTGTGGCCCAGGCCGACCACCTTGACCTGCTCGGCCGGATCGACGTACGGCTCTTCCAGGATGCGCACGGTGAGAAACACCACGCGTTCGTGCAGCACCTTGTTGTGCGAGAGATTGTGCAGCAAGGCGTGCGGCACGCCATCGCTCTCGCCGCGCAGGAAGATGGCGGTACCGTACACGCGCGCCGGCGGCGCCACGAACAGCGACTGCAGGAAGTCGTCAAGCGGAATGGCGTGCTTTTGCAGGTTCTCGAACACCAGCTCGCGCCCGCGCTTCCAGGTCATCATCACGGTAAACAGGATCGCGCCCAGCAGCAGCGGGAACCAGCCGCCGTGCAGCAGCTTGAGCGTGCTCGACGAGAACAGCATGATGTCCATGATGATGAAAAAGCCGGTGGCGCCAAAGCACAGCGCCAGCGGCAGGTGCCAGCGGTAGCGGGTCACGAAAAAAGTCAGGATGGTGGTGCACAGCATGGTGGCGGTGACGGCGATGCCGTAGGCGCCGGCCAGGTTGTCGGACGAACCGAAGCCGACCACGGCGATCAGCACGACGCTCAGCTGCAGCCAGTTGACGGCCGGGATATAGATCTGGCCGATCTCGCTGGCCGAGGTGTGCAGCACGCGCATGCGCGGCAGCAGGCCCAGCGCGATGGCTTGCTTGGTCATCGAAAAGGTGCCGGAAATGGTGGCCTGGGAAGCGATCACCGCCGCCATGGTCGAGAGCACCACCAGCGGATACACGCTCCAGCTGCCGAGCTGGTTGAAGAAGGGGTTGGTGACGAAATCGGGGTGGCGGATCAGCAGCGCGCCCTGGCCGAAATAGTTCAGGATCAGGGCAGGATAAGTAATCATGAACCAGGCCAGGCGGATCGGGCGCTTGCCGAAGTGGCCCATGTCGGCGTACAGCGCCTCGGCGCCGGTGATGGCCAGCACCACCGCGCCCAGCGCCACGAAGGCGATGAAGCGGTTGGCCAGCATGAAACGCAGCGCCTGGAAGGGATTCAGGGCAGCCAGGATGGCGGGGGTTTCGGCGATGTTGATGACGCCCATGATCGCCAGCGCAATGAACCAGACCAGCATCACCGGGCCGAACAGCACGGCGATACCGGCGGTGCCGCGCCGCTGCAGCGCGTACAGGGCCACCAGCACGATGATGGTCAGCGGCACCACCCAGCGCGCCAGCGCCGGCGCGGCCACTTCCAGGCCTTCGATGGCGCCCAGCACCGAAATGGCCGGGGTGATCACACTGTCGCCATAGAACATGGTGGCGCCGAACACGCCCAGCACCATCAGCGGGAAATGGAATTTGGACAGCTTGCCGACCGAGCCCAGGGCCAGCGCCATCAGGGCCATGATGCCGCCCTCGCCATTGTTGTTGGCGCGCAGCACCAGGCTGACGTACTTGAGCGCGACGATCATCGTCAGCGCCCAGAAGATCAGCGAAGTGACGCCGAGCAGGTTGGGGGTATTCAGGAGCAGGCCGTGTTCAGGGTCGAACACGGTCTTCAAGGTATACAGCGGGCTGGTGCCGATGTCTCCGTAGACAATGCCGACCGCGGCCAGAGTCAGCGCAGCCAGACTGCTTTTCTTGTGTTCAGATGTCAAGGTGGCACCTTATTCTTGTTTTGGTGCGATGCACAATAAAATACCCCTCCGGAAATTGCAAGCGTATTTTGTCCAACCCGGCGATGCATGGTGGCTAATTTCCCGCCGCTATGGCGCACGGGACGGTCGCCAGCACAGCCTGGCCAAACCCGCCATAATGAAAGGCCATTGTTTTGTCGCGAGTCCCCATGCGTACCGGCATCGTCTCCGCCGCCCTGGCGTTTTTCCTGTGGGGCGTGTTCCCTCTGTATTTCCACGCCCTGGCGGCCATCGCGCCGAGCGAAATCCTGGCGCACCGGGTACTGTGGTCGCTCATCTTCCTGGCCGTGGTGCTCACGGTGCGCGGCCAGTGGGGCTGGCTGGGCGCGCTGCGCGGCCAGCCGCGCGTCATCGCCAGCTTCGCCGCCAGCGCCGTGCTGCTGTCGGCCAACTGGCTGCTGTATATCTGGGCGGTCAACAGCGGCCACGTGATCGAAGGCAGCCTGGGCTACTTCATCAATCCCCTGTTCAATGTGATGCTGGGCTATCTGGTGCTCAAGGAACGCCTGCGCCCGCTGCAATGGGCCGCCATCGCCGTGGCCGGCGCCGGCGTGCTGTGGCTGGCCTGGCAGGCCGGCCGCATGCCCTGGATCGCCCTGCTGCTGGCGGCCAGCTTCGGCGGCTACGGCCTGCTGCGCAAGACCGCCGCGCTGGGTGCGCTGGAAGGCCTGTCCTTCGAGACCATGCTGCTGTTTCCCTTCGCGCTGGCCTATATCGTCTGGCTGAGCCTGCATGGCGGCAGCGGCTTCGCCCACGCGCCGGTGTCCACGCGCTGGCTGCTGGCGGCCGCCGGCCCCATCACCGCCATTCCCCTGCTGCTGTTCGCCCACGGCGCGCGGCGCATTCCGCTGTCGGTGCTGGGACTGCTGCAATACATCGGCCCGACCCTGCAGCTGGCGCTGGGCGTGTACGTGTTCCACGAAGCCTTCACCCCCGCGCGTCTGGCCGGCTTCGCCCTGATCTGGACCGCGCTGGCCCTGTATGCCGGCGAGGGCATGCTGCGTTCGCGCCGCGCTATGCCGGCGTGATGGCACGGCCGGGGATCTCGAGAATCGCGGCGCGCAGCAGGTTTTTCGAGGTCCCCTACTGTTTGGCGGGCTTTTATCGTATCCTGTCCACCT
>CAMLHI010000193.1 GCA_946479705.1 uncultured Oxalobacteraceae bacterium | reverse complement strand
GGCATTTCCTGCCTGATCGTCGAGCACGTGCTCGAAGGCATCATGCCGATCGCCGACGCCATCGTGGTGCTCGACTACGGCAAGAAAATCGCCAGCGGCACCCCCGCCGCCGTATCCAACGATCCGAAAGTGATCGCCGCTTACCTGGGAGACGAATGATGCTGCAAATCCGCAACCTGAAGCTCAGCTATGACGGCGTGCTGGCCCTGTCCAAGATCGACATGAACGTGCGCCAGGGCCAGATCGTGGCCCTGGTCGGCGGCAACGGCAACGGCAAATCGAGCACCCTGCGCGCCGTGGCTGGCCTGAACCAGGCCGACGCCGGCGAGATCGTCTTCAAGGGCAAGGAGATCGGCAAGCTGCCGGCCCATCAGCGGGTCGGCCTGGGCCTGTCGCTGGTGCCCGAGGGGCGCCGGATTTTCGCGCGCCTGACGGTCGAACGCAACCTCGAGCTGGGCGCCTACACCCGCCATGACCGGCACGAGGTGGCCGAATCGCTCGAGCGCATGTACCGCCTGTTCCCGATCCTGAAAGAGCGCCGCGGCCAGCTGGCCGGCACCATGAGCGGCGGCGAACAGCAGATGCTGGCCATCGCCCGCGGCCTGATGGCCAAGCCGAGCATGCTGCTGCTCGACGAGCCGTCCTGGGGCATCGCGCCGCGCTTCGTGACCAAGGTGCTCGACACCATCCAGCTGATCAACCAGGAAGGCGTGTCGGTGCTGCTGGTCGAACAGAACCTGCACAAGGCGCTGGCCATTGCCCACCACGGCTATGTGATCCAGACCGGCCGCATCGTGCTCGAAGGCGCCGGCAGCGACCTGCTGGCCAACGACGATGTCAAGAAGGCCTACCTGGGCCTATGACGGCGCGCGCCATGCCCTCGCCCTGGCGCCGCCGCGCGCCCGGTGCGGCGGCAGAACGCGTCCCCACGGCCCGGCCGGGCCGAATTCCATTTGGCCTTGCCCATTCTCCGGGTAAGATGCTGGTGACGGATTTCACCATTGGATGAAACCGCCATGACCCGTCCCCATTCCGGAGTTTTGCAATGCCCAAAGAAACAAACCCTAGCGCCGCGCCCGCCGCCTCGGCCTCGCTGGCCAAGACCCCGATTGTCTCGTCGTCCCACCTGGCCTCGGGCCGCAGCGCCGAATTGAGCGAATTCGAATTCGGCCTGATCATCGCCGGCAACGCCTTCAACCGCTGGGCCGTGCGCTGCATGGCGGCCGCCGGCATGAAGGACATGGCGATCATCGATGTGCTGGTGCTGCACCACATCAACCACCGGGCGCGTGAAAAAAAGCTGTCGGACATTGCCTTCATCCTCAATATCGAAGATACCCACATCGTCAATTACTCGCTCAAGAAGCTGCAATCGCTCGGCCTGGTGCACACCGAAAAGCGCGGCAAGGAAGTGCTGTACGCCACCAACGAGGCCGGCCAGGAAGTGTGCCGGAAATACTTCGAAATCAGGGAGCAGGTCCTGGTGTCGGGCTTGAGCGGGGATGGCACCGAGAGCTTCGAACTGAGCGAGCTGGCGCGCTTCCTGCGTGTGCTCTCCGGACTGTACGACCAGGCGGCCCGCTCGGCCGCGTCGATGTAAGCCGACCCGGCGCCGCCCGACGCGGCGGCGTCCCCCTCCCCGCCCGAGACCGTCGCGCGCTGGCCAGCCTGGCCATGCGCGACGCGCGCACGAGCGCATGAAACCATTTTATTCCCAAAACAACAAATAAACATCGTCGTTTTATCGACAATATGTTCTTAAACTGTATTCGTGGTGCTAGAATGGTCTTGCCATATGCAAACGCCAGTCGCGCCGGACGCAGCACTCTCCGGCCAGCGGCGGCGCGTTCCTCCCCCATTTCATCGACCAAGACTAAGGGCAAGACCATGAAAAAATCGATCCTCGCACTCGCCGTCCTCGGCACCATCGCCGGTACCGCCTCGGCGCAATCCTCGGTCAGCGTCTACGGCTTGGTCGATGTGGCGCTGGTGCGCGAAACCGGGGCGGCCGCCGGTTCCACCACCAAGATCACCAGCGGCGTGGGCGCCGGTTCGCGCCTCGGCTTCAAGGGCAGCGAAGACCTCGGCGGCGGCCTGGCGGCCGTGTTCCTGCTCGAGAGCGGGTACCAGGCCGATACCGGCGCACTCGGCCAGGGCGGCCTGCTGTTCGGCCGCCAGGCCTATGTCGGCCTGCAAGGCGGCTTCGGCGCGCTCACCGTGGGGCGCCAGTACACCCCGCAGTACCTGACGGTGGCCTCGGCCGATCCGTTCGGTTCCGGCTATGCGGGCGACACCAAGAACCTGATGGCGGCCACCGGCAATTCGGCCAGCCGCATGGACAATAGCCTCAAGTACGTATCGCCAGCCTTCGGCGGAGTGACGGGCGAACTGGCCTATGCGCCCGGCGAAGTGGCCGGCGACAACGCCGCCGGGCGCCAGATCGGCGCCGCCCTGGCCTATGCCGGCGGCGCGCTCAAGGTGCGCCTGGGCTACCACAACCGCAACAACGAGACCGCCCTGGTGAAGAACGTCTCCAGCGCGCGCAACACCGCGCTGGCCGCCACCTACGACCTGGGCGCGCTCAAGCTGCACTTTGCCTACGGCGTGGACAAAGGGGTCAACAGCGCGCCGCTGCGCAACGCCACCAACCCGTTCGCGTATGCGGCCGCCCCCACGCCGTCGGTCGACAGCCGCGCCGTGCTGCTGGGCGTGACGGTACCGCTGGGCGGCGCGCACACGCTCATGGCCTCGTACATCGGCAAGGACGACCGCACCGCGTTCAATCAGGACGCCGCCCAGCTGGCCGTGGGCTACCGCTACGCGCTGTCGAAACGCACCGATCTGTACGCGGCGTACGCGCACATCGACAACAAGCGCGGCGCCGGCTACACGGTGGGCAGCGCGATCGAAGGCGGCACCGGCGACGGCGCGCTCAACCTGGGCATCCGCCACGCGTTTTAAGCCGGCGCCCGCGCCCGTGCGGACCCGTGACAGGAAAAGCGCATGAAGATTGCCTGCCTCATCTCCAATGCAGTGGTGCTGGAACTGGTGCGCGCCACCTTCGCGCGGGCAAGTGCAAGCTGCACGCACTTTGCCGGCGCAGCGGCGCTGTTGCACGCCCTGCCCGGGCAAGCATTCGATCTCATCGTGATCGACTTCGCCGCCGCGCCAGCGCCAGGCGACACCATCCTGTCCTGGCTGAACTGCCGTGCCGGCGGCGCGACGCCGGTGCTCGTCCTGTCGCCCGTGAGCGACGCCGCCATGACGGCGCTGGTGCTCGATTGCGGTGCCGACGACGTGATGGTGCGCCCCTTCGAGCCGGTCGAACTGGCGGCGCGCGCACGCGCGCTGGTGCGGCGCAGCGCGCCGCGCACGCCCCGCCGCACCATCGAACTGGCCGGTTTTTCGCTCGACCACGATCAGCGCAGCGTGGCCTTCCGCGGCAGCGCGGTGGCCCTGACCCCGCGCGAATTCAGCCTGGCCTGGATGCTGTTTTCCGCGCCCGGTGCGTACCTCTCGCGCGATACCATCGGCATCGCGCTATGGGGCGCCGACAGCGGCGTGACCGGCCGCACCATCGACCAGCACGTCTACAAGCTGCGCACAAAACTCCAGCTCGACCCGCAATGCGGCGTCGTCATCCGCACCGTCCATGGCCAGGGTTACCAGCTCGGGCTCGGTGCAGCGCCCACGCCGCCCCGCACCGCGGCGGCATGAAGCTGGAGGGGCCGGGCGGGCCGCCTGTTCCGGGCCCGCCCGCTGCCCTTAGCGCGCACCGAACAGCTTGCGCAAACGGCCCGCTCCGGGTTTCTCGGAAGGAGCCACCAGGGCCGCCAGCTTTTCATCGCGCTGCTGCTTGATCTTCTCAAGATGGGCCTTGACCTGCTCCGGCGTCTCCTTCTTCGCGGGCGCAGCCTCGTGCGCGGCATGGTTCTTTTCCAGATGGGCCTTGAGCTGCGCCGGCATCGGCTTCTTCCCGGCCGCGACCGGCGCCGGCGCGTTCTCCGCCGCCACGATTTCTGGCTTGTCGCCGGACAACTCGTTCCCGTTCAGGTCGACGTTCGCTTCGGCAAACGCGGCATCGCGCGCCGCCCGCAAGGCCGCCGGATCGATGTGCGGGCCGGGGTTGAGACGTCCTTCGCCCGACCCGCGCAAGCGCTGCTCGATGAAGTTCGGCGTGAGCACATGCTCCTCGAACGCGCGCACCTTCGGCCGCGCGCCGACCAGCACCTTTTCGTAGTTGCCGGTCATGACGGCGGTGCGCGCTTCGGGCGTGAGCTTGTCCAGCAAGGGCTTGTACAGCACGCCGGTCTCTTGCCACGTCGCCTTTTCCTGCGGATTGAGCGCGTCCGAGCCGAACAGGAAGCGGTCGGGATGATCGTTGATCAGCTGCGCCCAGGCTTCTACCGATTCATGGTCCGGCACTTCCTTGCCCTCGTCGTCGGTCTTGAGCACGATCTGGCGCGCCACGCGCGACCACGAGATGTCGATGTTGATGTGCTGCATGTCCGGATTGGCCAGGATGGAACGCAGGTTGTCGGCATGGTCGACCGGCTTCTGGACGAAGCGTCCGACGCCGCCGCAGTGCGCCCAGATGATGGTGGTGTCGCGCGTTTCAGGCGAGGCAAACAGCTTTTTCAGGTTGTCGAGATGCTCGGGATTGTCGTAGCCATTGGCGCGCTGGTTGGCGGTCGAGTCGACGTCGCAGTGCAGCACCACCGGCATGCCGATGACGCCGGCGGTGGCCACCAGGTTCTTGAACGCCTGCACATTGTCCGTCAGGTTGGCCTGGCGCGCGCCTTCGTACTGGCTCTGCACCAGTTCCTTGTGGATCGTCACCTCGCCCACCCCGGTGAACATGCCCGGATGGGTGGCCAGCTTGAACAGCAGGGCTTGCGGACTGAGCGGCGAACCCAGGTGCAGGCCGGTGACCATCGGGTCGAGACGGTCGCGCTCGGCTTGGCTCAGCCGGGCAATATTCAAGGACAGGGCGGTGTCGGCGTCGACTTGCTGGTTGAGCATCAGATGCGCGCTGCCCTTGATGGTCTGCTCGACCTCGTCCGTCAAGTCGTGCGGCTTGATGTTGGCAAATTGCGCCGGAACATAATACGACTCGGCCGGGATGTGATTGTGATCGCCGTGATCGCCGCACGGCATGACGT
>CAMLHI010000192.1 GCA_946479705.1 uncultured Oxalobacteraceae bacterium | reverse complement strand
CCAGCTGTTCGACGGCGCCACGCGCGAGATCGTGATCGGCCAGTTCTACGCCGTCAGCAAGGCTGGAACGCCCTTCGACAAGGTGGTCGACCGGCTCGCCGCGGCCGGCCGGCGCGGCGTGAAAATTCGCTTCCTGCTCGACCGCAAGGGCATCGCCATGTCCGACCCGGGCACGGTGGAGCGCCTGCGCGCCGTGCCCAACCTGGAACTGCGCATCCTCGACTACGGCAAACTCACCGGCACCGGCATCAACCACGCCAAATATCTGGCGGTGGACGGCAAGGCCGCCTTCATCGGCAGCCAGAACTTCGACTGGCGCTCGTTTTCGCACATCCACGAGACCGGCCTGCTGGTGACCGATTCCACCGTGGTGGGGCAGGTGCTGGCGGTGTTCGAGCAGGACTGGCGCGCCCACCAGCAGCTGGCCGCCGGCGACACGGTGCCGCGCTACGCGGTGGTGCCGCTGATCCGCGCCAGCGGGCCGGTGCAGCTGCTCGCCAGCCCCGCCGCGTACAACCCGGCCGGCGTGGCCGATTCCGAGGCGGTGCTTCCCGGCCTGCTGGCCGAAGCCAAAAATGAAATCCGCGTCCAGCTGCTCGAGTACATGCCACTGGCCTACGGTCCGGACAACACCCGGCCTTACTACGGCGTGATCGACAATGCCCTGCGCGCGGCGGCCGCGCGCGGCGTCACGGTCAAGCTGGCGGTATCGAACTGGAACCTGGAGCAGCCGGCGCTGGCCTGGCTGAAAAGTCTCGCGCTGGTGCCGCACGTGCAGATCCGCGTCGTCACCTTGCCGCAAGCGTCGGGCGGGCCGATTCCCTACGCCCGCGTCATCCACAGCAAGATCATGGCGATCGACGGCAAGCTGGCCTGGGTCGGCACCAGCAACTGGGCCGGCGGCTACTTCGACAAGTCGCGCAACCTCGAAGTTGTGCTGCGCAACGAGAAGATGGCGCAGCGCCTGGCCGCGCTGCACGAGCAGACCTGGAGCTCGCCATACGCCCAGCCGCTCGACGTCGCCAGGGATTATCCGAAACCGAACAAGGCAGCCCAGTAGGGGCGAGGAGAACACCATGAACAGAGTCGCTTGCGTCGTGGCGCTGTCGGCCGCCTTCCTCTCCGGCGAAGCGCTTGCCTGGGGCTACGATGGCCACCGCGCGGTCGGCGCCATCGCGGAAAAGCTCATCAAGGGCAGCAAGGCGGAAAAGCAGGTCTCCGCGCTGCTGCTGCCGGGCGAAAGCCTGGAATCGATCACCACCTGGGCCGATACCGCAAAAGGTGGCGCCGGCTACCCGGACCCGTCGCCGGAGCAGGCCGCCTACACCGCCGCCAACCCGCGCCACAGCGAATACCACTACACCGACGTGCCGTTCCAGAAGAACGCGTACCAGGACGGCGCGGTCGGCACCGCCGATGTCGACGTCGTGCAAACCCTCAAGCAGGCCATCGCGGTCCTGCAGGGCAAGGCCGATCCGGCCTCGAATCCGCACGGCTTCAGCAAGCGCCAGGCGCTGCTGCTGGTCGCCCACATGACCGGCGACATCCACCAGCCCTTGCACGTGGGCGCGGCCTATATCACAAAGGATGGCAAGTTCACCGTGCCGCTGCGGCGCGAGGACATCGATGGCCTGAGTATCTACGACGCGCGCGGCGGCAACAACCTGCTGCTCGACGACGAGCGCCTGTCCACGCTGAGCGCGGCGGCGATTCCCGCCGACCCGTCGCCTCCGCCGCCAGCGGCCGAGGGCACGCAGAAATCCACCACGCGGCCCTTCCACGTTTACTGGGACAGCACCGTGGTCAACTACGCGATGCGCCGTTCGAGCACGCGCACCCCTGAACAGTTTGCGCAGAAGGTTATCGAGGGCAAACCGGACGTCGCGCGGAACACCGGCGACCCGGTCACCTGGCCCTACCAGTGGGGCAATGACGCGCTGAATGCCGCCAGGCTGGCTTACACTGGCGTCACGCCGGGCAAGATGACGGCGAAAGTATCGAAGAAGGGCGAAACCTATTATGTGTTTTCGCTCGACATGGCGCCCGATTACCCGGTGCCCAGCTCAGCGTTGGCGCGCACCCAGCTGATCAAGGGCGGCTACCATCTGGCGCAACTGCTCCAGGCCATCTGGCCTTAACCGAACAAGGAAAACATGAAGCGGTCAATCTGGTGTGGGTTATTTGTAGTGGCCGCGTCAAGCGGCGCCGGGGCGGCGCCGCTGCCCCTGTGGGAAGCCGGCGTGATCGGCGGCGTGGTCTCCACGCCTGCCTACCCTGGCGCGGCCGAACGCTCCAACCGCGCGCTGGCGCTGCCCTTCCTGATCTACCGCGGTGAAGTGTTCCGCTCGGACCAGTCGGGCATCAACGCGCGCCTGCTGCGCAGCGACACCTTTGAGCTCGATGTCGGCTTCGCCGCCTCGCTGCCGGCCCGCTCCGATGCCGGCGCCGCGCGCGCGGGCATGCCCGACCTCGGCACGCTGCTCGAACTGGGGCCGCGCCTGAAGATCAACCTGGCCCGCCCGACACCCACGTCGCGCCTGCGCTTCGACCTGCCGCTGCGCGCCGTGTTCGAAGCGCGCCACGGCATGCGCAACCAGGGCTACACTTTCGAGCCCAAGCTGGTCTACGAAATGCGCGATGCGAGCGGGCGCTGGAGCGGCGATGCGCACATCGGCGCCGTCCTCGGCGACCGCAAGATCAACGGCTACTTCTACGATGTGCTGCCGCAGTACGCACGCGCCGACCGTCCGGCCTACGCGGCCGATTCGGGCCTGATGCTGGCCCGCGTCGGCCTGTCGGCCTCGCGCCTGGTGAACGACGACGTGCGCGTGTTCGGCTTCGCGCGCTACGAAACCTATGCCGGCGCGGCCAATCGCGACAGCCCGCTCATGAAGCGCTCTACCGGCTCGTCGGCCGGGATCGGCGTGGCATGGACCCTGGGCCGCTCGGCGCGCCTCGCGGCCAGCAACTAAGTCGTTACCGCACCTGCAGGCTGGTTTCCAGCTTGATGTCGGCCGAGGATGCGCCGATCATCAGCTTGACCGGAATCCGCTCGACCTCCATTGCCTTGCGCTGCGCATTCCAGTAGGCCAGCTGGCTGGCCTTGAGTGGGATGTGCACGGTACGCGTCTCGCCCGGCTTGAGCGACACACGCTCGAACCCGGCAAGCGCCTTGCGTGGCCGCTCCACCGCCGACTTCGGATAAGCCACATACAGCTGCACCACACTGTCGCCGGCGCGTTTGCCGGTGTTGGTCACGTCCACGTCAACATTGACCGTACCATCCGCCGCCAGAACGGGGCTGGCGGTGCGCAGCCTGGCGTACTTGAAGGTGGTATAGGACAGGCCATGGCCGAAGGGGTAAAGCGGCTTGCCCTTGGCGTACAGATAGGTGTGGCCGTGGCGGATGTCGTAGTCCATCATCGGCGGCAACTGGCTTTCCGCCGCCGGCCAGGTGCTCACCAGTTTGCCGCCCGGGTTGTAATCGCCGAACAGCACCTTGGCCAGCGCCGTGCCCTGGTCCTGCGAGGAATGCGCCATCTGCACGATGGCCGGCACATGCTGCTGCGACCAGTTGATCGCGAACGGGAAGCTCGATACCAGCACCATCACCGTCCTGGGATTGACCGCCAGGACGCGCTTGACCAGTTCCTCCTGGCGCAGCGCCAGGGTCGCGCGGTCGCGTCCTTCGCGTCCGTCGCCAGGATCGGCGCAGGGCTTGGTGCCGGCGTCGGTCCACTCGTGCGCCATGTCCGGCCCGCAGGTTGGGTCGTTGCCGACCATGACCACCGCCACGTCCGACGCCCTGGCCGCCTTGACGGCATCGTCGCCATCGAGTGCGTAGTTGACCGTGACCTGTGGCCCCAGCGCGGCCTTGATGCCCGCCAGCGCCGTGACGGTGTAGGGCGCCTTGCCGCCGTACCAGTCCCAGTGCACGCTGTCGGCATGCGGGCCGATCACGGCGATCGACCTGATGGCCGCTGCGGACAGGGGCAGGGCGCCCTTGGCGTTCTTGAGCAGCACGATCGATTCGAGCACCATCCGCAGCGACACCGCCTTGTGCCGTTCGCCCAGCCAGGGTTCCGGCCCGGTGCCGATGGCGGCATAGGGATTGCCCTCGGCCGGATCGAGCAGGCCGAGACGCAGGGTCACCTGCAGCTTGCGCGCCAGTGCGGCGTCCAGCTCGGCCTCGCTGACCGTGCCTTCCCTGAGCGCCGCGCGCAGTTCGTCCTTGAAGTGGTCCAGATACTGGTTGATGCCCGCCTTCAGGCCAGCCACCGCGGCCGCCTTCTGGTCCGGATAGCGCTTGTACAGCTTGACCAGGTTGCCGATCGCGCCGCCGTCGCTCGAGACCACCAGCGCGCCCCACTGGTCGATCACCAGGCTGTTGAGAATGGGATGGACCCCCATGGGCGTGCCGTTCCAGGCATTGTAGGCAGCCATCACGCCGCGCGCGCCGCCGTCCTCGAAACCCATCCTGAACGGCACCGCATAGTATTCATGGAAAAGGCGCTCGTCGAAATCCGAGGACGAATTGCCGCGCCCATTCTCGTTGCTGTTGGCGAGGAAGTGCTTGAGCAGGGCGGCCGCGCGCCAGTACTTGGGATGGTCGCCCTGCAGGCCTTTGACGAAGGCGGTGGCCATGGTCCCGGCCAGGAACGGGTCTTCGCTGTAGACCTCCTCGCTGCGGCCCCAGCGCGGATCGCGCGCCAGGTCGGCCTGCGGACCCCACTGCATCAGCACGGGGTGCTGGTAGCGCGCGTTCTGGGTGATATAGCGGCCCTCGTCGCCCTGCACGGCGGCAGCCTGCTGCACCAGCTTCGGGTCCCAGCTCGCGCCCATGCCGGGAGGCTGGGGGAACTGGGTGGTGGGGATGGCCTCGCGCTTGTGTTCCTCGCTGCCGCGCTGGACCAGCCCGTGGATGCCTTCCGAACTGCCGAAGCTGGGAATGCCGAGGCGCGCCACGCTGCTATCGGTCGACAGCGCATCGACCTTTTCATCGACCGTCATCAACGACAGGATGTTGGCGATGCGCTGCCCGGCCGGCAGGGCGGGGTTCTGGAATGGGTAAGTCTGGGCCGCCGCCGTGGCGCAAGCCAGGCTGAGTAGGCCGGCGGCTAAGCGCCGTCGTTGTTGCTGTCGCACTGTCGTCTCCTTGTAGGCGTCC
>CAMLHI010000191.1 GCA_946479705.1 uncultured Oxalobacteraceae bacterium | reverse complement strand
CCGCCTACCTCAACGGCCACCCGGGCTTCCTGATCGAAGCGGCCGCCGGCCTGCTGGACGACGCCAGCCCCGAGCAGCGCATCCGCGAGGAAGTCGAAGAGGAAACCGGCTACCGCATCGACGCCGTGCAGAAAGTGTTCGAGCTGTTCATGAGTCCCGGCTCGGTCACCGAGCGTATTCACTTCTTCATCGGCGCCTACCGGGCCGACCAGCGCCGGGGCGAGGGCGGCGGCCTGGAGGAAGAGGGCGAGGATATCGACGTGCTCGAACTGAGCTACGACGAAGCGCAGGCCATGGTCGACAGCGGCGAGATCATGGACGCGAAGACCGTGATTTTGCTGCAATATTTGCGTGCTAAGTTGTTGTAAATAAAGGGAGATTGCATCGCGAAAAAGGACGGCAAGCACAAGGTTTAAACCGCACAGTTCGGTATAATTTGGCACTGTTAATTGAACGACAATGCCAAGGGGGCGAGAATGCGCGATGCAATTCAAAGCCTGCAAGATGCGCTCGCCAAGCGCCAGCACAACCGCATCCTGCGGCTGTTCTTCCCCAAGGAGGACGGCCCCGGCGCCGTCCTCCTGGTCAACAGCATCGACGCCGTGGAGGGTCTCTCGCGGCCCTTCGAATACACCCTCGAACTGCTCTCCGACGACGCCCACATCCACCTGAAAGACCTGCAGGGCAAAATGCTCTGCATGGAGCTGGTACGCAAGGACGGCACGCTGCGCTACTTCAACGGCCTGGTGTTCCGCTTCGGCCTGAAGAAGGTCGATGGCCGCATCGCCTATTACGGCTGGGGCCATGGCTCAACTACCTCAGCCTGCGCAAGGATAACTACCTGTTCCACAACGCCAGCCTGTACGCCCAGACCGCCAGCATCGCCAGCATCGCCAGCGACTATGGCGCGCTGGCCGACTGGGACTGGCGCGTGCGCGGCGACGACAAGCCCATGACCGACGCCTGCCACTTCGGCATCCGCCACGTGCTGATGGAAACCGTGGCTCTGTCAGCGGCGCGGCAGTGCAGGTCGACTTGATGCCGATTATCGTCAAGGGGTTGCGGACCATCGGCAACAGTACCGGCTCCGTGGCTGACCTGGCCGAGGCCGCCCGCGCCATTGCCGCCCACCGCATCCTGCCGGTCATCGACCGCGTGTTTGACATCGACAACACGAGCGCGGCCTACGCCGAACTGAGCGAGGGCGGACGGCATTTCGGCAAGATCGCCATCGCGCTGTAACCTTATCGTCGCCGGCATTTCAGATTTTTCTGGCGCTAATATCACTTACTCTGAAACCAAATGGCGGGAGGACGACTCTAATGTGTAACGCTGCGCGTGGCGTGACCATCTGCGTCACGACGTTGGGCAGTGATTGTTGCGCGGTTTAGAGCAGAATGCGTGGAGTACTATGAACGAATCCGCGCCGGCGTTCGAGCCGGCCCGTACCATCCTGATCGTCGACGACACGGCCGCCAACCTGATCGTCATGGTCGACTATCTCGGCAGCCACGGCTTTGCGCTGGTGGTGGCGCAGGATGGCGAGGAGGCCATCGAGCGCGCGCGCTTCGCCCGGCCGGACCTGATCCTGCTCGACGTGATGATGCCGGGCATGAACGGCTTCGAGGCGTGCCGGCGACTGAAATCGACCGAGGATACGCGCCAGATCCCGGTCATTTTCATGACGGCCCTGTCCGATCCCAACGACAAGATCAATGGCTTCAAGGCCGGCGGGGTCGATTACATCACCAAGCCTTTCCAGCTGGAAGAAGTGCTGGCACGGGTCAACACCCATCTGGCCCTGCAGGCCATGCAGCGCCAGATGGCGTCGCAGAACCTGCGCCTGCGCGAGGAAGTGCATGTGCGCGAACAGGCCGAGGCGGCGCTGCACCGCGCGCGCGACGAGCTCGAACTGCGCGTCGAACAGCGCACCGCCGAACTGGCGCAGGCCAATGCCAAGCTGAAAGCGGAAATCCACGAACGCACCCGCATGCAGGAAGTGCTGCTCGAGCGCGAGGCGCGCATCCGCCGCCTGATCGAGTCGAATATCATCGGGATTTTTTTCTGGACTGGTGAAGGCTTGATCGAGGATGCCAACGAGGCGTTTCTACGCATCATCGGCTACACGGCCGAGGACCTGCATTCGGGCGAGGTGCACTGGACCGACATGACGCCCGAACAGTACCAGGAGGCCGACCGGACCGCGCTCGGGGAACTGCACCGCGCCGGCACGTGCACGCCATACGAAAAGGAATTTTGCCGCAAGGATGGCACGATGGTCCCGGTGCTGATCGGCGCGGCGTTCTTCGAGGATTCGCACACCCACGGGGTGGCCTTCGTGCTCGACCTGACCGCGCACAAGCAGGCCGAGGAACGCATCCGCTTCATGGCCCACCACGACGCCCTGACCGGCTTGCCCAACCGCCTGCTGTTGCAGGACCGCATGGTGCAGGCCATCGCCATGTGCCGCCGCACCGACAGCCAACTGGCGCTGCTGTTCATCGACCTGGACGATTTCAAGCGCATCAACGATTCGCTCGGCCATGACGTCGGCGACCGCCTGCTGCAGATGGTCGCGCGCCGCATGAAGGCTTGCCTGCGCGAGGGCGACAGCATCGCCCGGCTGGGTGGCGACGAATTTGTGCTGACGGCCTCGCCCCTGAGCGAGGGCAACGATGCCGGCCTGGTGGCGCGCAAGACCCTGGACATGCTGAAAATGCCTTTCATGGTCGACGGACACGAGCTGCATGTCACCGGCAGCATCGGCATCAGCGTCTATCCGGTCGATGGCCTGGACGTCGAAACCCTGATGCGCACGGCCGACACGGCCATGTATCACGCCAAGGAAAACGGCGGCTCAAACTACCAGTTCTTTACCCCGTCGCTGAACAAGGCGGTGCACCAGCGCCTGGTGATGGAAACACGCTTGCGCCATGCCTTGGCGGCCGATCAATTTGTCCTTTACTACCAGCCGCAGATCGACATGCAGAGCGGGGTCATCCTGTCGTCGGAAGCGCTGCTGCGGTGGGTGCGGCCGGGCAAGGCGCCGATGTCGTGCGGGGCCTTCATCGGCATCGCCGAAAAGACCGGCCTGATCGTGCAGATCGGCGAGTGGACCTTGCGCCAGGCGTGCAAGCAGCTCAAGTATTGGCATGAGCTCGGCTACCCGGATTTGCGGGTGGCGGTGAACCTGTCGCCGCGCCAGTTCTACCAGCCCAAGCTGCCCGAACTGGTGGCCCAGATCCTGGCCGAAACCGGGCTGGCGCCGCACTCGCTCGACCTGGAAATCACCGAAGGGATCCTGCTGCAGCGCAGTAACGATAACGTCGATACGCTGAGCCAGCTCAGCGCCATGGGCATCGGCTTGTCGGTCGACGATTTCGGCACCGGCTATTCGAGCCTGGCCTATCTGCAGCGCTATCCGATCGATTGCATCAAGATCGACCAGTCCTTCGTGGGCGCGATTACCCGCAACTCCAACGACCGCGCGCTGGTCAACGCGATCATCGGCATGGCGCACAGCCTGGACCTGTGCATCCTGGCCGAAGGCGTGGAAACGCCAGCGCAGGCCAGTTTCCTGGTCGACCATGGCTGCTTCCTGGCCCAAGGGTTTTATTACAGCGCGGCCATCGCGCCCGATGCCTTCACCGAACTGCTGCGCGCCCCCGCAGGCAATCTGGCGCGGGTCAGCTGAAGCGCGCTCGATCAGGCGGGCGTGCGCGCCACCGGCGGAGCGTCGTGGCCGGCCTGGTAGCGCATGACGAAGGCCGCCAGCGCCTTCGACTGGTAGGCTTGCGCCAGCAGGCGCAGGCGCCTGGCGAAGGGGGCGTAGACCGGGTCGAGCGCTTCCAGGTAATCGGCCTGTTCGCCGATCTTTTGCATATTGCCCAGCCGGGTCAGCTGGACCAGCGTGTCGATTTCCTGGGGCGGCGGAATGACGAGATCGGCGGCATCCTCGGTCTCGTCATCGATCGCTTCCAGCGTCGCCTCTTCGGTGATCCATTGCAGCGACAGCAATTTTCCGATGGCAGCCAGCAACAGCTCGTGCTCGACCGGCTTGGGCAGGAAGCCATTGGCGCCGGCCGCATAGCATTTCAATTCGTCGTCGTGGCTGGCGCCGGCGGTGACGGCGATGATGGGCACGCCGGCCCAGGCCGGCAACTGGCGGATGCGGCGGGTCGCTTCGTGGCCATCCATGACCGGCATCATGACATCCATCACGATCAGGTCGGGCCGGAAGCTGTCGAGCATGGCCAGGCATTCCTGGCCATTCTTGGCGTCGGCCACGCTGAAGCCGACGGCCTGCAGCATGTCCATCAGCATGGCGCGGTTTTGCGGCACGTCATCGACGATCAGCAGGCGCTTGCGGCTGCCCTGGTAGCCGACGATGTTGCGTGGCACTGGCGGCGGGCCCAGCAGATCGGTCGCGATCGGCAGCTCCAGCTCGAACCAGAACAGGCTGCCTTTGTCCGGCGCGCTCTGGACTTCGATGTGGCCGCCCATCAGGTGCACCAGCTGCTGGCTGATGGCCAGGCCCAGGCCGGTGCCGCCCTCGCGGCGCTGCAGTTCGGCCACCTGTTCGAAGGGCTGGAAGATGCGTGCGAGCTGGTCGGTGCGCATGCCGATGCCGCTGTCGGCTACCTCGAAGCGCACACGCGCCACGGCCGGGTTGCCCTGCTCGCCAGCCGGGCGCACCCGCAAGGCGACTTCGCCGCGGTCGGTGAACTTGACGGCATTGCCCAGCAGATTGAGCAGCACCTGGCGCAGGCGCTTGTCGTCCACCGTCACCGCGGCGGGCAGGCCGGGTGCGGCGGTGTAGCTGAACAGCAGGCTTTTTTCCTCCGCCTTGACGCGCATGATGTCGGCCACCACGTGCAGGAAGCTGCCCAGATGGGTGGGGGTAGGAAACAGCACCATCTTGCCGGCCTCGACCCGCGCCAGGTCGAGGATGTCGTTGATCAGGGTGAGCAGATGTTGCCCGCTTTCGTGGATGGTGGCCAGGCCGCTGGCCTGGCGCTCGGTGAGCTGGTGGGTGTCGCGCCGCAGCAGCTGGGCGTAGCCCATGATGGCATTGAGCGGGGTGCGCAGTTCGTGGCTCATCTGGGCGAGGAAGTCGCTGCGCTGGCGCGCCAGCCGCACCGCTTCGGCCAGCGCCGCCTCGCGCGCCG
>CAMLHI010000190.1 GCA_946479705.1 uncultured Oxalobacteraceae bacterium | reverse complement strand
CTGGTCCATTCCATGGCGCGCCCGTCCAGCAGCAGCAGGCGCCCGGCCAGCGAGCGGCCGGTGCCGATGAGCAGTTTCAGCGCTTCGGCCGCCTGCATGGCGCCGACCACGCCCACCAGCGGGGCGAATACCCCCATGGTGGAGCAGGCGGCATCTTCGAAGCCCTGGTCTTCGGGGAACAGGCAGGCGTAGCAGGGTGAGCTGTCGCTGCGCGGATCGAACACGCTGATCTGGCCGTCGAAACGGATCACCGCGCCCGACACCAGCGGCACGCCCTGGGCGAAACAGGCGCGGTTGACCGCGTGGCGGGTGGCGAAATTGTCGCAGCAGTCGAGCACCACGTCGGCCTCCCCCACCAGTTCGGCCAGGCGCGCGCCGGCCACCCTTTCCTTGAGCGCCACGACTTCGCACTCGGGATTGATGGCTTGCAACGCGGTGCGGCCGGACTCGACCTTGGGCTGGCCCACCCGCACCGTGGTGTGCATGATCTGGCGCTGCAGATTGGTCAAGTCCACTTCATCGTCGTCCACCAGGATCAGGCGGCCGATGCCGGCCGAGGCCAGGTACAGCGCGGCCGGCGAACCGAGTCCGCCGGCGCCGATCACCAGGGCGGTGGCGTCCAGCACCTTCTGCTGGCCTTCGATGCCGATCTCGTCGAGCAGGATGTGGCGCGAGTAGCGCAGCAGTTGCTGGTCGTTCATGCCGACGGCTTAGTTTTTCTTGACGGGCGGGGCGTGGATCTCGGCCGGCTTGGCGGCGGGGTCGGCCGGGATCGGCAGGCTGTCGCCAGCCTTGCTGTCGGCCTTGGCCAGCTTGACCGGCAAGCCCTTGAAGTGGTTGATGGCCTGGGCCAGCTGGAAGTCGTCCTTGCCGCCGAATTCGAGCGGCTTGCGGCTGCGCGCCAGGGCGACGGCGCGCTGCTCTTCCTCGAACTCGTCGCGGCGCGCCTTGGCGTCTTCGGCGGCCTTGCCGTTCGACAGGTGCTTCTGCAAATCGGCTTCGCGCACGCGCAAGGCGTTCAAGCCGTCGCCCTCGGCGGTTTCCTCCACCAGCAGGTCGGGCACGATGCCCTTGGCCTGGATCGAGCGCCCTTCCGGCGTGTAGTAGCGCGCGGTGGTGAGCTTGACGGCGGTGTCGGGAGTGAGCTGGCGCAGGGTTTGCACCGAGCCCTTGCCGAAGGTCTGGCTGCCCATGATGATGGCGCGCTTGTAGTCCTGGAGGGCACCGGCGACGATTTCCGAGGCCGAGGCCGAACCGGTATTGACCAGCACGACCATCGGCACGGTCTTGAAGATGGCCGGCAGCCTGGCCAGCGGATCGGTGCCGCGGGTGGCGTAGAACTCGCGCTTGGCCAGGAAACTCTGGTTCTGTTCGGCCAGCTGGCCGACGGTGGAGACGATTTCCTTGTCGGCAGGCAGGAAGGCGGCCGACACGCCGATGGCGCCGGGCAGCAGGCCGCCGGGATCGTTGCGCAGGTCCAGCACCAGGCCCTGCAGCTTGGGGTCCTGGGCGTACAGGGCATTGAGCTTCTTGGCCATTTCCTCCACGGTCAATTCCTGGAACTGGCTGATGCGCAGCCAGGCATAGCCCGGTTCGACCATCTTGGCCTTGACGCTCTGGACGCGGATTTCCTCGCGCACCAGGGGCACGATCCAGGGCTTGTCGTCTCCCTTGCGGGCAATCGTGAGCACGACCTTGGACTTCGGTTCGCCGCGCATCTTCTTGATCGCTTCATCGAGCGACAAGCCCTTGATGGGGGTGTTGTCGATGCGGGTGATCAGGTCGCCCGCCTTGATGCCGGCGCGAAAGGCCGGCGAATCCTCGATGGGGGTGATGATCTTGACGTAACCGTCTTCGCTGGCCACTTCGATGCCGAGCCCGACGAAGCGGCCCTGCATGCTTTCCTTCATTTCGCGGTAAGCCTTCTTGTCCAGATAGACCGAGTGCGGGTCGAGCGAGGCGACCATGCCGCCTATGGCTTCGGACAAGAGTTTCTTGTCGTCGACCGGTTCCACGTAATCGGTCTTGATCAGGCCATACACGTCGGCCAGCTGGCGCAGTTCCGACAGCGGCAGGGGCGCGCTGGCCGCGGCTTTTTCCGCCAGCGCGGAAAATTGCAGCGACAGGGCCACGCCCGCCACCATGCCAACGCCGACCAGGCCGATACTCTTGACTTTCATTGCCATCCCACCATTCCTTAGAAACCGACCCAGCCCGCCGGGTCGAAGGCCGCGCCGCGGTACCTGAGCTCGAAGTATAGCCCCGATTCCTCGTTGCCGCCGGTGTTGCCGGCGCTGGCGATGGCCTCGCCGCCCTTGACGGCGTCGCCCACGCGCTTGAGCAGGGATTGGTTGTTGCCGTAGATGGAGAGGTATTCGCTGCCGTGGTCGATGATGATGAGATTGCCGAAGCCGCGCATCCAGCTCGAGAACACCACCCGGCCGGCGGCCACGGCGCGGATGTCGCTGCCTTCCTCGGCCTTGATGAACATGCCTTTCCAGCTCGGTCCGCCGCCGCGCTTGGCGCCGAAGCGGGCCAGCACCTTGCCGCTCACGGGAACCCGCAGCTTGCCCTTCAGGCTGGCGAAAGCGCCGTCCAGCGGGGCCGGGGCCAGCGCCACATCGGCCGGCTTGGCCGCATCGGGATCGGGCCTGGCCGGTTTTTCGGGCTTGTCGGCCAGCACCGGTTCCTCGGGCGCCGGCTTGACCGGTACCGGCTTGACGCCGGGCTTGGCGGCTTCGCGCGCCAGGCGCTCGCGCTCAGCTTTCTCGCGCGCCGCCTTGGCCTGGGCCAGCGCGCGCGCTTCGGCCTCGGCCTTGGCCTTGGCGGCGGCCAGCGCTTCCACGCGGCGCTTCTCGGCGGCGGCCGCTTCGGCCTGCTGCTTGATCAGGCGCGACAGCTGGTCCACCAGGCCGGCCATGCGCTGCTCGTCGCGTTCGAGGGTGCCGGCTTCCTTGCGCTGGACCGCCAGGCGGGCCGACAGGCTGCCCAGCAGGGCCGCGCGGCGCGCCTTTTCCTTCTCCAGCACGGCTTTCTGGTCGCGCTGCTCGGCGGCGATTTCTTCCAGCTCGTCCTTGGCGTTCTGGGCCGCTTCCTGGTTGGCTTCGACCTGGGCCAGGTTGGCGCGCAAGCCTTCGATCAAACGCGCCTGGGCCTGCGAGACGTAGGCCATCATTTGCAGGTCGCGGTTGATGCGGTTGGGATTGTCGCCGGAAAGCAGCAGCTTGATGCGGTCTTCATTGCCGGCCACATAGTGCTGGCGCAGCAGCCTGCTCAGCTGGGCTTTCTGCTTCTCGATGGTCTTGGCCAGACGCTCCTGGGCGGTGTTCAGGTCGGCCAGCTTGAGATTGGTGTCCTTCTGTTCCTCGACCAGGTCGCGCAGGGCGCGGTTGGCGTTGGAAATGGCTTCTTCCGATTCCGCCAGGGTGTCGGCCGCGTCTTCCTTCTGGTTTTCGGTACGGCTGATGTCGCGCTTCAAGGCCGCCAGCTTTTGCTGGATGCCGGCGCGGGTGGCCTCGGCGGCAGCTTTTTGCTTGCTGCGCTCGGTCTGGCGCGGCGCGGCCAGCGCGCCGCACGCCATGGCGGCCAGCGCGGCGAGCAGCACCGCACGGCACGCTGACTGCTTAAAATTTCTCAGCAAAACTTACTTGGCCTTCCCTTGATTGGCCACCGCGGCGACCGCGGCGGCAATCGCTTCCTGGTCGCCCAGGTAGTAGTGGCGGATCGGCTTGAGGTCGGCGTCGAGCTCGTAGACCAGCGGCTGGCCGTTGGGGATGTTCAGGCCGACGATGTCTTCGTCGCTGATGTTGTCGAGCATCTTGATGATGGCGCGCAGGCTGTTGCCGTGGGCCGAAATCAGGATTTTCTTGCCGGCGCGGATGGCCGGGGCGATTTCGCCATCCCAGGCCGGCATCACGCGCGCCACGGTGTCCTTCAGGCATTCGGTCAGGGGAATCTGTTCGCGCGCCACGCCGGCGTAGCGCGGATCGCCGAAGGAGGTGCGCTCGTCGCCCGCTTCCAGCGCCGGCGGCGGGGTGTCGTAGCTGCGGCGCCAGACCAGCACCTGGGCGTCGCCGTACTTGGCGGCGGTCTCGCCCTTGTCCAGGCCCTGCAGGGCGCCGTAGTGGCGCTCGTTGAGGCGCCAGTCGTTCTTGATCGGCAGCCACATCATGTCCATCTCGTCCAGCGCCAGCCACAGCGTGCGCACCGCGCGTTTGAGCACCGAAGTGTAGGCCAGGTCGAAGGTATAGCCCTGTTCCTTGAGTACCTGGCCGGCGGCCTTGGCTTCCTGCACGCCCTTGGCGGTCAGATCGACATCGGTCCAGCCAGTGAAGCGGTTTTCGAGATTCCAGGTGGATTCGCCATGGCGCATGAAGACAATTTTGTACATGAGAATATTTTTCTATCGGTAAAAAAACGAGCGGAGTAGCGCGGAAAAAGGAGCAATCAAATTCGACGGCGGCATCTATTTTATAATGCGCGGATTGTCTTTAACCATTGGAACGCCGTGAAATTCATAATCGACCACCTTTTTCTCGTCGCCATCGCGGCCTTGTCGGGCGGCGCCCTGCTGGTGCCGGCCCTGATGCCGCGCGGACGCCGCGCCTCGGCCCTCGAAGTGACCCAGCTGATCAACCGCGGCAAGACCGTGGTGCTGGACGTCCGTTCGGCTGAGGAATTTGCCGGGGGGCATTTGCGCGACGCGAAAAACATTCCGCTGGCAGACTTGAGCGCTCGCCTCGGCGAACTGGACAAGTCGAAAGGCAAGACCGTCGTGGTCGTCTGCCAGAGCGGCAACCGGGCCGACAAGGCCGTGCGGCAACTGGCCGCGGCCGGTTTCGATGCCCTCAGCCTGGACGGCGGCATCGGCGCCTGGAGCGCCGGCGGCTTGCCGGTCGCCAAATAAGCACGAAAGGAATTGCCATGGCCCATGTTGTTCTCTACCACACCGCCGCCTGCCCCTATTGCGTGCGGGCCGAGCGCCTGCTCGAAGCCAAGGGCGTGACCGATATCGAAAAGATCCGGGTCGACCTGATCCCCGAGCAGCGCGTCGTCATGATGCAAAAGACCGGGCGCCGCACGGTGCCGCAAATCTATGTGGGCGAGACCCACGTGGGCGGTTTCGACGATCTGTATGCGCTGGATCAGGCGGGACGGCTCGATCCCTTGTTAAATGGGGCTTGACCCGCAC
>CAMLHI010000189.1 GCA_946479705.1 uncultured Oxalobacteraceae bacterium | reverse complement strand
CTACCGGAGCGATGCCAAAGATAGTATGCTGTGGCCGCAAACCCGGCACGCCTATTCCACACCCATGTCCATCGCCCCCGGCCTGATTATCTTGCACGGAAATCAACTCGAACAGCTGCGCGCGGCGCTGTTCGGCTGGTTGCGCACGCATCCGCTCGGGCCGCTGGAATTCGAGACCATCCTGGTGCAGTCGAACGGCGTGGCCGAATGGCTCAAGATCGCCCTGGCCGAGGAACTGGGCGTGTGCGCCGCCACCCGCGTGGCGCTGCCGGCGCGCTTCCTGTGGGAAGCCTACCGTGGCATGCTGGGGCGCGAGCGCGTGCCCAGCCGCTCCCCCTACGACAAGGACCCGCTGACCTGGCGCCTGATGCGTCTCTTGCCGGCGCTGCTGGCCGACCCGGTGTTCGCGCCGCTGCGCCACTTCCTCGGCGACGGCGACCCGGAACGCCGCCTGCAGCTGGCCGAACGCCTGGCCGATTTGTTCGACCAATACCAGGTCTACCGCGCCGACTGGCTGGCCGACTGGACCGACGGGCGCGACCTGCTGCGCGGCGCGCGCGGCGAAGCGCTGGCGCTGCCGCCCGACCAGCGCTGGCAGGCGCAGCTCTGGCGCGCCGTGCATGCCAGCCTGCCGGCGGCCCAGCGCCAGTCGGGCCGCGCCACCATCCACCAGCAGTTCGTCGACGAGATCGAGGGCGGCGCCGCGCCGGCCGGACGGCTGCCGCGCCGGGTGGTTCTGTTCGGCATGTCGACCCTGCCGTATCAGACCCTGCAGGCGGTGGCCGCGCTGGCGCGCCACACCCAGGTGCTGCTGGCCGTGCCCAATCCCTGCCAGTTCTACTGGGGCGACATCATCGAAGGACGCGACCTGCTGCGCGCCGAACGCAAGCGCCAGCGCGCGCGCGGCGGCATCGACCTGGGCATGGTGCCGCTGGAAGAAATGCACGCGCACAGCCACCCGCTGCTGGCCAGCTGGGGCAGGCAAGGGCGCGACTTCGTGCGCCTGCTCGATGAATTCGACAGCACGCGCGACAGCGGCGAGCAGCTGCGCGTCGACCTGTTTTCCGAAGGCGAGGGCGCGACCCTGCTGGCGCAGGTGCAGGCCGCCGTGCGCGACATGCTGCCCCTGCGCGAGCACGCCTTCGAGGCGCCCGCGCCGGCCGACCGCTCGATCGAATTCCACATCGGCCACAGCGTCCAGCGCGAAGTCGAAGTGCTGCACGACCAGCTGCTCGGCTGGTTCGCCGCCGACCCCACGCTGCGCCCGCGCGACGTGGTCGTCATGGTGCCCGACATCGACACTTTTTCGGCCGCCATCCACGCCGTGTTCGACCAGCACAAGCGCAGCGATGCGCGCTTCATTCCGTTCGAGATCGGCGACGTCAAGGACCGCAGCGTCAATCCGCTGCTGGTGGCGCTCGAATGGCTGCTGCGCCTGCCGCTGCAGCGCTGCCGCCAGAGCGAAGTGCGCGACCTGCTCGACGTGCCGGCCGTGGCCAGCCGCTTCGGCCTGGGCGAAGACGACCTGCCCACCCTGGGCCAGTGGATCGAAGGCGCCAGCGTGCGCTGGGGTCTGGACCACGAACACCGCGCAGGCCTGGGCCTGGGTTCGGCGGGCGAGCAGAATGCCTGGATCTTCGGCGTGCGGCGCATGCTGCTCGGCTACGCCAGCGGCGCCGGCGCCAGCTTCGGCGGCATCGAACCGTATGCCGAAGTGGGCGGACTCGATGCGGCGCTGGCCGGCTCGCTGGCCCAACTGATCGAAACCCTGCTCGCATGGCGTGCGCTGCTGGCGCAGGAGCGCAGCCCGGCCGGCTGGGGCATGCAGGCGCGCGCACTGCTGGCGGCCTTCTTCGAGGCCCATGACGAGAACGACCGCCTGACCCTGGTGCAGCTCACCGACGCCCTGCAGGGATGGCTGGAAACCTGCGCCAATGCCGGTTTCGAGGAAGCCGTGCCGCTGGCGGTGCTGCGCGAAGCCTGGCTGGGCGCGCTCGACGAACCGACCCTGAACCACCAGTTCGTCTCCGGCGGCGTCACCTTCTGCACGCTGATGCCGATGCGCGCCGTGCCGTTTCGCGTAGTCTGCCTGCTGGGCATGAACGATGGCGACTTCCCGCGCCGCGCCGGCCAGGCCGACTTCGACCTGCTGGCCTTGCCCGGCATGGCGCGCCCGGGCGACCGCTCACGCCGCGACGACGACCGCTACCTGATGCTCGAAGCCGTGCTGGCCGCGCGCGACAAGCTGTATATCAGCTGGGTCGGACGCAATGTGCGCGACAACAGCGAGCAGCCGGCTTCGGTGCTGGTGTCGCAGCTGCGCGATTACCTGGCCGCAGGCTGGAAGTTCGACGTCCATCTGCTCACCACCGAACACGCGCTGCAACCCTTCAGCCGCCGCTATTTCGAAGCCGGCGGCCTGCGCACTTATGCGGCCGAATGGCGCGCCGCGCACGCCGGCGCCGACGGCGCGGAGGAGGTCCTGGCACCGTACGAGCTGGAGCCCGACTACCGCCTCAAGCTGGGCGAACTGGCCAGCTTCCTGCGCCAGCCTGCGCGCTACTTCTTCCGCCGCCGGCTGGGCGTGTCCTTCGCCGAGGCCGACCAGCTGGGCGAAGACGAGGAACCGTTCGCGCTCGACGCACTGGAGCGCTACTTCCTGGAAGATACCCTGCTCGATGATGCGAGCGAACCGGAATCGCTGGCCGACGTGCGCACCGGTCTGACCCTGCGCGCCGAGCGCTTCGGCCGCGAAGGCGTGCTGCCGATCGGACTGGTCGGGCAGCAGTGGCAGCGCCGCCTGGTCGAGGAACTGGTGCCGGTGCGCAGCGCCTGGTTTTCGCTGTGCCGGCGCTTCACCGACAGCGCGCCCAAGCTGCCGCTCAGCCTCGACCTGGCTGGCGTGCACCTGGACGACTGGATCGACAAACTGCGCAGCGGCGAGGGCGCCACCGTGTGGCTGGCGCAGATGTCCTCGCGGGTAGCCGACAAGCAGGGCGCGCCGCGCGGCGACAAACTGATTGCCGCCTGGCTGCGCCAGCTGGCCGCCGCCGCCAGCGGCCACCCGCTCACCGGCTATCTGGTGGCGCGCGATGCCATCGTGACGATGGCGCCGCTCGAACCCGGCGCCGCTTTGGAAACGCTGCAGCAGATCGTCGGCCTGTGGCGGCGCAACCTGGACGCGCCGCTGCCTACCGCCTGCAAGAGCGCGCTGGCCTTCCTGCGCGACGGCGATGCCCGTTCCACCTACGAGGGCGGCTTCGAGCTTTCCGGCGAAGTTGACGACGAAGCGCTGGCGCGCCTGTGGCCGGACTACGCATCCCTCAGCGCCGGCGGCGCCTTCGCCGAAGTCGCCCAGGCGCTGTATGGCCCCCTGGCCGACTGGCTGGAGCAGCACGTGAAGGTCGCCACGCTGGACCAGGAAACGGCATGAGCGAACTTCTCGACCCGCTGCGCTTTCCCCTGCACGGCACGCGCCTGATCGAGGCCAGCGCCGGCACCGGCAAGACCTGGACCATCGCGGCGCTGTACGTACGGCTGGTGCTCGGCCACGGGGGCGCGGATGGCTTCGCGCGCGCGCTCGCGCCCAGCGAAATCCTGGTCATGACCTTCACCCGCGCGGCCACGCGCGAGCTGTCGAACCGGGTGCGCGAGCGCCTGGTGGAAGCGGCCGCCTACTTCCGCGGCGAAGCCAGGCGGCCGGACAGCTACCTCGACGCGCTCGGCCAGGCTTACGCCGACGACAGCGCGCGCCTGGTGGCCGCGCACCGCCTGATGCTGGCCGCCGAAACGATGGACGAAGCGGCCATCTTCACCATCGACGCCTGGTGCCAGCGCATGCTGCGCGAGCACGCCTTCGACAGCGGCAGCCTGTTCGACGAGGAACTGGTGAGCGACGAGCACGGCCTGTTCGAGGATGCCGCGCACGACTACTGGCGCCAGCACGTGTATCCGCTCAACGCCACGGCGCTGGATGCGCTGCTGGAAGTCTGGCCCGATGTCGAAGTGCTCAAGCAGTCGCTGCGCGAGCTTGTGCGGCGTGTGCATGTGCTGGAAGCGCCGCCGGATGGCGAATCGCTGGCCGCGCTGATCGCCCGCATGCAGCGCGCGCAGGCGGCCGAGCTGGCGCGCCTGAAGGATGGCTGGAGCGAGCGTGCCAACGCCATGGAACAGTGGATTGCCGCGCAGCGCGCGCTGGCGCCGAAGTGCTTCAACGGGAACAAGCTGCGCGCCGAATCGCTGGTGAAGTGGTTCGACGCGCTGCGAGCCTGGGCGCTCGATCCGGATGCCGTGATGCCCGCACTGGGCGAGACGGCGTGGAAGCGCCTGACCGTCGACGGCATCATGGATGCCTTCAGCAAGGACTTCTCGGCCGAAGTGCCGGAGTGCTTCGGCTACACCGCTGGCCTGCTGGAAGCCTTGCAGGCGATCGACCCGATGGCGCACGCGCTGATGCGCCACTCCGCCGCCAGCATTGCGCGCCGCATGGCGGACCTGAAGCGCAAGAGCCGCCAGTTCGGCTTTGCCGACATGCTCGAACGCCTCAAGGCCGCGCTGGAAGGGCCCAACGGCGAAGCGCTGCGCCAGCGCATCGCGGCCCAGTTCCCGGTGGCGATGGTGGACGAATTCCAGGATACCTCGCCCGACCAGTACGCGATCTTCAACCTGCTCTACCGCGTGGCCGACAACGACCCGGGCCACGGCCTGTTCCTGATCGGCGACCCCAAGCAGTCGATCTACGGCTTTCGCGGCGCCGACATCCACAGCTACCTGTCCGCGCGCCGCGCCACCGAGGGGCGCCACTACCAGCTCGGCACCAACTACCGCTCCACCGCCGCATTGGTCGCGGCGGTCAACCAGCTGTTCCTGCACGCCGAGCCGCATGACGATCACCCCGGCTTCGCCGCAGGGGCGTTCCGCTTCCGCCGTGGCGAGCTCAATCCGCTGCCGTTCGAGCCGGTCAAGGCGGTCGACAAGGCCGAACGGCTGGTCGGCGTGGCCGGCCCCTACCAGGCGCTGGCCGTGTGCAGCTGCGAGCACGACGAACTGTCGGCCGACGAGTACCGCAGCTACTTTGCCCATCACAGCGCCGAGCATATCGTCAGGCTGCTCAACGATCCCGCGGTCGGCTTCGAGGAGGATGGCCGCTTCCGCCGCCTGGTGCCGGCCGATATCGCCATTCTCGTGCGCGACCGCCG
>CAMLHI010000188.1 GCA_946479705.1 uncultured Oxalobacteraceae bacterium | reverse complement strand
GCCTTCGGCAAACAGGTTGCGCTCGTAACGCATGGAAAACAGCGCGGCCATGGCCAGCGCGGCAAATACGGCCGAGAACACGGCCACCCAGTACAGATTCAGAACGCCGCGTTGACGATGGAGCATGGGGTCGCTTTCAAAAGGTTAAGGCAGATCGGCCGAATTCATGCGGTTGACGATCAGGCTGGTGCGCCGCGCCAGATAGTTGGTGGAGCGGTGCTTGTCGTAATAGCGCGGGTTGGGCAGCATCACGGCCAGCTTGGCCGCCTGCGCCGCCGACAGCCGGGCCGCGCTGCTGTTGTAATAATGGCGCGCGGCCGCTTCGGCGCCAAACACGCCGCGCCCGAACTCGACCACGTTCAGATACAGTTCGAGGATGCGTTCCTTGCTCATCACCGTTTCGAGCATGAAGGCAATGACCATTTCCTGGCCCTTGCGCAGGTAGTTGCGCGAGCCGGACAGAAACAGGTTCTTGGCCAGCTGCTGGGTGATGGTGGAGCCGCCGCCGACCACCTTGTGGCGCTTGTTGTTGCGCTCGTAGGCTTTCTGCAGGGCTTCCCAGTCGACCCCGTCGTGCTCGGCGAAATTGGCGTCTTCCGAGGCGATCACGGCGCGCTTGAGGTTATCCGAGATCTGACGGTAAGGCACCCACTGCTGCTCCAGGGCGGCCTTGGGATTTTGTTCGCGCAAGGCGTCCAGCTGCATGTTCATCATGCTGGTCATCGATGGGTTGAACTTGGCGTACCAGCACACCATCGAAAAGAAATACAGCTGGATGGCGAACACCAGCATCAGGGTGCCAAAGATGGCCCACAACAACCAGCGGCCCAGGCCGCCAGCGCTTTTTTTGCTCATAGACTACGGCGGATTCGGTTGAGTATCTCAGCCGTTTCAGGACGCACACCGCGCCACACCAGGAAGGCTTCGGCAGCCTGTTCGACCAGCATGCCCAGGCCGTCGCGGACGGTGGCGCCGTGTTCGGCGGAAAATGCCATGAAACGGCTCGGTTTATTTCCGTACATCATATCCAAAGCGAGCGTTTCTGTGGAAAAAGCTTTTGCCGGTACGGGCGGCAAGTCGTCGGCCAGGCTGGCCGAGGTGCCGTTGATGACGATGTCGTAGGCCTGGTCGATCTCGCCGAACTCGCAGGCCGCCACGGCACCGGCGCCGCGGAAGCGCTCGACCAGCTTGTCGGCATTGGCGCGGGTCCGGTTGGCGATGACCAGGCTGGCCGGCTGCTGGCCCAGCAGCGGCAGGATGCAGCCCTGCGACGCCCCGCCCGCGCCCAGCATCAGCACGCGCTTGCCGGCAATGGCCACGCCGGCATTGCGCAGGATGTCGTTGACCAGGCCGGCCCCGTCGGTATTGTCTCCATGGATCTGGCCATCGGCAAACACCAGGGTGTTGATGGCGCCGGCCGCGCGCCCGCGCTCGCTCAGCACATCGGCGATGGCGGCCGCTTCCAGCTTGAAGGGCACGGTGACGTTGGCGCCGCGGTAACCCTCGGCAACCAGACCGCGCACGGTGGCGGCGAAACCGTCCAGCGGCGCGAGGCAGCGTTCGTAGACCAGTTGCTGCCCGGTCTGCAGGGCAAAGGCGGCATGGATATCGGGCGAGCGGCTATGGGCAATCGGATTGCCGATGACGCAATAGCGGTCGCTCATTGGCCACCGCCGCGCAGGTCTGCTTCCATTCTTTCCTCGCGGGTGAATTTAAAACGGGTAATGATGACCCAGAGATCGTCCTTGTCGGAAGACAGCATGTTCGGCGGGAACTTGCCGAAGGGCGCGGCGCGGCGCACGATGGCCATGGCGGCCTTGTCCAGCGCCGGGTTGCCGGAACTCTTTTCGATGCGCATGCCGCCATCTTTTTCGTAGATGGTGCCGTCCTGAAAGATCGGGATGTAGACCACCAGTTCGCCGTACAACTTGCGCCCGCCCTGCTGGGGGAAGTTCAGGGTGCCGACTTCTTCCACGCGTTTTTGCATGGCCTTGTAATACATGGCGTAGCCGACTTCCTGGGTGCTGGGGGTGATGAAGGTCTTGCGCGGGCGCTTGTTTTCATCCTCGATGCGCTGGGTGATTTCGGCGGCCGTGCGGGCAATGGCCTTGCTGCTTTCGATCAGGTCGGCGCCGCGGCGGGCCGGGTCCGGCTTGTCCTTCTCGGTGACCGGAGGCGCGTTGAAGCTTGAGGCGCGCGTGCGCGTCAGCAGATTCTTTTGCAATTCTTCCAGTTCGGCGATGCGGCGCTGGGTGGCCTTGACGCTTTCGCCCGTTTCCATCTTGCGCAGGTCGGGCAGCGGCGACTGGGCGCGGCCGGCATCGGCATTGCCGCCGCCGTCCAGGTTGGCCTGGGCCAGCGCGTCCGCCTTCAGGGGTTTACGCGCATGCTTGGCATTGACCAGGATGACTTCGAGGCCGGGATCGACCGGCTTGAGCTGGAAGGCATCGGGCGCCACGAAGTGCACCGCCAGCAAGGCCGCGTGCGCCAACAGCGACACGGCCACGGCAATGATCATCGAACGATGTAGTTGATATGACTTCACGCGATGCTGGCTGAACTCTTGAATCAAGACAATGGGCAATTCTACCCCTTACACAGGCCAGGGTGTCATTGTGTTGGCTGGGCTTCGCCGCCGGTGACGAGCGCGACGGCCCCCTCGGCTTCCAGCGCTTCCGTGGCCGCGGCGGCGCCGCTGTCGACGCTTGCGTCTTCGTCCTCGTAGTCGAGCTCGGCATCGACGGCCGGGGCTTGCACCGGCACGTCCAGCAGGCGCGTCTCGATGGTCAGCTCGAGTTCGTCCCAGCGCAGCACGTCCAGCTTGACCTGGGCGCCGCGCGCCACCGCCGGCATGCCGGGCAGGCGCACGATCAGGGGAATGTCGACCAGGCGCAGCACTTCATCCTTGAGCACCACGGCCTCGACCTGCCTGGCATCCTCCTGGCCCAGCCAGCGCAGGCACCAGTAGCGTTCCATGTTTTGCTGATGGTCGTTGTAGGCGGCGTAGGCGGCGTCGAAGGCCGAGACGATCGAGAACAGGGTGGCGTCGCGCGGCTTGAACGGTGCCACCAGGGGCGCGGTCACGCCGTGCTCGGCGCAGGCCAGGATTTGCCACTGGTTGACCAGGTCGGTGTAGCGGCGCAGCGGCGAAGTGCTCCATGCATATTGATCGACGCCCAGGCCCTGGTGCGGAGCAGCATGGGTGACCATGCGCACCTGCATCTTGGCGGCCCAGCCGGCGCCGCTGCCGGCCCCTTGCGAGCGGTAGATGCCGGGCACGCCGCTGTCGTGCATCAGCTTACCCCAGGTGCTGTTGGCAAAGATCATCAGCTCGGCGACGATCTTGTCAAGTGGCGCGCCGCGCTTGCGCCGCACCACCGAGACCACGTCGTCTTCCACATAGAAATTGAAATCGACGCGGTTGTTCTGTTCCGGCTTCAGGCCGAAGGCTTCGCGCTTTTTCATGCGCGCCGCTTCCAGCACCAGCGCCCATTGCCACAACTGGCCCAGCTCGGCCTTGTGCGGATACTCGCCGGCGCCGCTGGCCAGGGTCTCTTCGTTGACCAGCTCGTCCAGGTCGTTGTGGCGCAGATTGCTCTGGATCGGCACCAGCTCGGCGCGGGTTTCGGTGGCCATCACGGACCAGTCGGCCGGATTGAGGGTGGCGTACAGCGACAGCGCCGGGCAAGTCTTGCCTTCGGCCAGGGTAAAGGCGTTGACGACTTCATCCGGCAGCATGGTGATTTTGTCGCCGGGCATGTAGACGGTGGACATGCGTGCGCGGGCAATCTTGTCGATGGCGTCGTCCGGGCGGATGCCCAGGCCGGGCGCGGCGATGTGGATGCCGACCTTGACCATGCCGTCGGCCAGGGTCTCGACCGAGAAGGCATCGTCGATCTCGGTGGTGGTCACGTCGTCGATCGAGAAAGCCGCCACGGTGGCCACCGGCAAGCCGCCCGGTGCGCTTGGCACGGTCACGGGCGGGAAGCCGGCGCCGCGCGGGAAATTGTCGAACAGGAAGCGCGCCATGTGCAGCTCGCGCGGCGAGCCGAAGCCGCCGGCCGCCAGCAGCAGGCGCTGCGGGCTGGTGTGCAGCTCGTCGCAGGCCGCTTCCAGGGCCTTGTATTCGATGGTGTTCTTGTCCGGCTTGAACAGCAGTTGCTGCACCAGCGGCTGCATGGAAGCCGGCAGCTTGTTGGCTTTCAATTCCTCGACATAGGCAGCCTGCACCACGGCCTGCTGCTTTTTCTTTTCGATGCCGGCCTGGGCCGCGCGCAGAGATTGCTCGGGGGCGGCCTTGTAGCGCCCGCGCCCTTTCTTGTAGAAATAGATCGGGGCATTGTGCAGCGCCAGGATCAGGCCGGCGGCTTCGGTCGGCAGCGGCGCGTGGCCGAAATACTCGGCGCCCAGCTCGGCGAATCCGAACTCGTCCTGCCCGGCCACTTCCCACAGGAATTCCAGATCGGCATCGGCGGCGATGGTCTTGGCGGCGTCGAGCAAGTCGGCCGGCGCCGGCTTTTCGTATTGCAGCAGCACATCCTTGACCTTGACCTTGGTGCGCTTACCGCTCGGCATTTCGACCTGGTAGGCTTCGCCCGCTTGGGACAACACGGTGCCGACCTTGAAATCGCCGGATTCTTCGAAAAATAGATTCATTGTTTACTCATCAGGGGTAAGTGGGCGTGCGCTCAGTGCGAGTACCGCAGGCAGGAATACCTCGGTGACCAGCAGCGTGCCCTGGCGCCGCCGGTACAGGCAGCGCCGCGCATGCAGGACGCCGGTGCCGGCTGCCACGCCCAGCGCCGCGCGGGCGCGCTGCGTCAGGGGATGGCCGGCGCCCAGGCGCGCAAATTCCAGGGGTCCGCGGGTGACCAGCGGATCGTAAAACAGGGTGCTGCCGAGCGAACGTTCGCCCAGGGTCTTGAACAGCGGCCAGTCGCTGGCCGTGGCCGCCATCGGCACCACGGTGTGGGCGAACACCACTGCCTGGCCGTCGCAGCGCAGCAGCACTTCGCGCTCCCATACCCGGCCCGGATGGCTCAGGCCGAGCACGCGCGCTTCGTCGGCCAGGCACAGGGCGGTGCGCTGGTGCAGGCGCTGCACCCGGAAGCTGGCACTGTGGGCCATCAGGCGCGCGGTCAGCGAACCGCGCGAAGCCAGCCAGCGCCGCATGGCGGGCGCGGCCCCCACGGCGTGGCGGTGCCAGCGCGTCACGCGCAAGGA
>CAMLHI010000187.1 GCA_946479705.1 uncultured Oxalobacteraceae bacterium | reverse complement strand
ACGTGCGACGCTAGCAGTAGGAATCCACTTCCTTTAGGGAGGGGAGGACGTCAAGATGCGTCTGTTCGATATCGCCCGGCGCCGCCTTCCGCCCTCGCTCGCCGCCATCTTGCCGGCGCGTCCGGACGGCCGGCGCAGCGTCAGCACCCGCATCGGCGCGCGCACCTTCAAGGTCGCCTCCGACGACCACTACCTCGATCGCATCCAGGGCAAGTTCGGCCGGACATGGTGCGCCTGTTCAGCAAGCTGATCCGGCTGACCGATGTCGTGCTCGACATCGGCGCCAACATCGGCTGCACCTCGCTACTGTTCGGCCAACTGGCCAGCCGGGTACTCAGTTTCGAGCCGTCCCCGTCCACTTGGCAAGTCGACGCGCCGCGGCCAAGCTACATTCGTTCGGCCATCGTCGTCGCATCATCCGGCGCGCTCTACCTGACCTGGGGCGATTCGATCATCCGGGTCAATTTATAAGCTATTGATTGGAAGTCCTGGAAGCTGTCTGCAGCGCACTTCCGTCCCCGATTTCCTCGACTTCCTGCCTGGTGTGTTTCCGGTGCTGTACGCGCTCGACGGCGCCAGCGACTTGCGCGACCGGCACAAGCCGGACGATGCCGACCACGTGATGTATCACCACGTGGTCAATAACTTCCCTTATCCGAACTTGATCAGCCTTGGACCCGGCGCCGGCACGCCGGCTTGTACGCCGCCGGCGTCGGCCGGGCGCCGCTGGAAGCGCTTGCGCAGGCGCTGCAGGCGCTCGTCGAGCAGCGCCAGCGGCACGCTCAGCCCGACCGCCGCCAGCGTCTGCAGCGCCACCGCGCCGCGCAGGCTCGGGTCGAACTTGCCGATGATGCGCAAATGGTCGAAGCCATACAGCACGCAGACATGGCTCAGGAACAGTGGATAAGACAGTTGGCCGAGCCAGTCGTCCAGCCGGCGGTTGGCGGGCGTGCTGCGGGCAAACGTCAGCAGGCTGAGCATACCAAGCAGTACCCCGCACAGCGACTCGAGCGCATAGGGTGCATCGATGTGGATGCGGCGCGTGGCAAGCCACGCCAGATGCACGACCGCCAGCACGGCCGTGCCCAGCACCAGCCGGCCAGGCAGGCGTGAGCGTTCGTGCAGGTGGCGGTAGATGAGCGAGCCGAGCAAAAATATCCATAGCGTGCCGGGAAACAGCTTGTATCCCCACTCGACGGGATTGATCTTGCCGGCGGAGGCGGCCAGGAACACCAGGTAGCTCAGCGGAAGCAGCAGATATTGCACGCGCCGGAACAGCAGCAGGAAGGGCAGCAGCAAGTAAAACTGCGCTTCCGTGGCGAGCGACCAGGTCGCGGGATTGATCAGGGTCGGATGGGCATTGGCGGGCAGTACCGCGAGATTGACGAACACCGAGTAGGGGTCCAGGTACAGCTTGCCGTAGCCGGCCCCCAGCCCCAGCGCCAGGACCATCAGCAGCGAGACCGCGTACAGCGGGTAGATGCGGAACAGCCGGTCGAGGTAGAAGCGTCCGATGTTGTGCGCGTGCCCGCCGAAATTGGTGGTGAACGAATGCGTCATCACATAGCCGGCCAGCATGAAGAAAATCACCACCGCCATCGCGCCGAAGTGAAAGTTGGGCGTAATGCCCATGTGGCTGAATGCGACGGCCAGCGCGAGGATGAAACGAAGAGAACCAAGCATGGAGAACGAATGAAAAGCGCCGGACCGGCAAAGCCGCTATTTTAATGCGAATTTGCATGCCTTAATGTTCGATTAATCTTGCCGAATGGCGGACGGCACCGTTCCGCGTCGACGCTGCGTGTGTGCCGATTCCCGGCGACTCATGCGGTCGCGCGCGGTAAAATACGCCTTTGCAGGCGCCTGGATAGCCTGAATCGGAATCGGATCACAGCATGGAAGCAGCAGCAGTCGACCTCGTCGCCCCGGAAGTTCCCGCCCAACCCGCCGCCCCCGCCTTCGTGCACCTGCGCGTGCACTCGGAATACTCGATCGTCGACGGCCTGGTGCGCATCGACGACGCGGTGGCCGCCGCCGCCAAGGACAAGCAGCCCGCGCTGGCCATCACCGACCTGGCCAACCTGTTCGGCATGGTCAAGTTCTACAAGGCCGCGCGCGGCAAGGGCATCAAGCCCATCGTCGGCGTGGACGCCTGGATCAGCAACGACGACAACCGCGACAAGCCCAGCCGCCTGCTGCTGCTGGCCAAGAACCGCATGGGCTACCTGCAGCTGTGCGACCTGCTCTCGAAAGCCTGGCTGACCAACCAGAACAAGGGCCGCGCCGAACTGCGTCCCGAGTGGCTCGAAGCGCTGGCCACCAGCGAATCGTCGCTCAGCCCGGGCGAAGACCAGTCCAACGGCCTGATCGTGCTCTCCGGCGCCCACTTCGGCGACGTCGGCACCGCCATCGAGAACGGCAACCTGGCGCTGGCCGAACGCTGCGCCGAACGCTGGGCCAGGGTCTTTCCCGGCCACTTCTACATCGAAATCCAGCGCGCCGGCCAGCCCAACCAGGAAGCCCAGGTGCGCCACGCGGCGGCACTGGCGGCAAAGCTGGGCCTGCCGGTGGTGGCCACGCACCCGATCCAGTTCCTGTCGAAGGACGAATTCATCGCCCACGAAGCGCGCACCTGCATCGCCGAGGGCGAGATGCTGGCCAACGCCAAGCGGGTCAAGCGCTTCAACGAAGAGATGCGCTTCAAGACCCAGGCCGAGATGGCCGAGCTGTTCGCCGACATGCCCGGCGCGCTGCAGAACGCGGTCGAAATCGCCAAGCGCTGCAACGTCGTGCTCACCCTGGGCAAGCCGCAGCTGCCGAACTTCCCGACCCCGCCGGGCATGAGCATCGACGAATTCCTGGTGGCCGAATCCAAGGCCGGTCTGGAACAGCGCCTGCTGCACCTCTACCCCGATCCGGTCAAGCGCGAAGCCGAACGGCCGCGCTACGAAGCGCGCCTGAAGTTCGAGACCGACACGATCTGCAACATGAAGTTCCCCGGCTACTTCCTGATCGTGGCGGAGTTCATCAAGTGGGCCAAGGAAAACGGCGTGCCTGTGGGACCGGGCCGCGGTTCGGGCGCGGGCTCGCTGGTGGCCTATTCGCTGCTCATCACCGACCTCGATCCGCTCAAGTACAACCTGCTGTTCGAGCGCTTCCTCAATCCCGAACGCGTCTCGATGCCCGACTTCGACATCGACTTCTGCCAGGAAGGGCGCGACCGCGTTATCCAGCACGTCAAGGACCTGTACGGCAAGGAAGCGGTCTCGCAGATCGCCACCTTCGGTACCATGGCCGCCAAGGGCGCGATCCGCGACGTCGGCCGCGTGCTCGATTTCGGCTACAACTTCTGCGACGGCGTCTCCAAGCTGATCCCCTTCAAGCCGGGCAAGCCGGTGACGATCGCCGACGCCATCGAAGAAGAACCGATGCTCAAGGAGCGCCTGGAAAACGAGGACGAGGTCAAGCAGCTGCTGGCCCTCGCCCAGCAGGTCGAAGGCATCGCCCGCAACATCGGCATGCACGCCGGCGGGGTGCTGATCGCCCCCGGCAAGCTGACCGACTTCTGTCCGCTCTACACCCAGGGCGGCGATTCGGGCGTGGTATCGCAGTACGACAAGGACGACGTGGAAGCCGTCGGCCTGGTCAAGTTCGACTTTCTGGGCTTGACCACGCTGACCATCCTCGACCGCGCGGTACGCTACATCAAGCAGCTCGACCCCGCAGCCCACGCCGACTTCGCGCTGGAAAAGCTGCCGCTCAACGACAAGGCCTCCTACGACCTGCTGACCAAGGCCAAGACGGTCGCCATCTTCCAGCTGGAGTCGCGCGGCATGCAGGGCATGCTGAAAGACGCGCGGCCCGACCGCTTCGAGGACATCATCGCGCTGGTGGCGCTGTACCGCCCGGGCCCGATGGACCTGATTCCCGACTTCTGCAAGCGCAAGCACGGCGAGAAATTCGACTATCCCGATCCGCGCACCGAGTCGATCCTGTCCGAGACCTACGGCATCATGGTCTACCAGGAGCAGGTGATGCAGATGGCCCAGATCGTCGGCGGCTACTCGCTCGGCGGCGCGGACATGCTGCGCCGCGCGATGGGCAAGAAGAAGGCCGAGGAGATGGCCGAGCACCGCGAGATCTTCCGCGCCGGCGCCGCCAAGGATGGCCTGTCGACCGAAAAGGCCGACGAGATATTCGACCTGATGGAAAAATTCGCGGGCTACGGCTTCAACAAGTCGCACGCCGCCGCCTACGCACTGCTGTCCTACCACACGGCCTACCTGAAGGCGCACCACACGGCCGCGTTCATGGCGGCCAACTTGTCGCTGGCGATGGACGACACCGACAAGATCAAGATCCTGGTCGAGGATTGCATCGATGTGTGCAACCTGACCCTGCTGCCGCCGGATATCAACCACTCGGACTACCGCTTCGTGCCCGAGGGCGAGGCGCCATCGGTGACCGGCAAGCGCGTCACCAATATCCGCTACGGCCTCGGTGCGGTGAAAGGCTCTGGCCAGTCGGCCATCGAAGCGATCATCGCCGCGCGCAAGGCCGGCGGGCCGTTCACCGACCTGTTCGACTTCTGCAAGCGGGTCGACCGCCGCCAGATCAACCGCCGCACCATCGAGTCCTTGATCCGCAGCGGCGCCTTCGATTGCTTCAAGGTCGACCGCGCGGTGCTGATCGCCTCGGTCGGCTTCGCGGTCGAAGTGGCCGACCAGGCGCAGGCCTCGGCCAACCAGGTGTCGCTGTTCGGCGGCGACGACAGCGACCTGGTGGCCCCGCCCGAATACGTCAAGGCCGCGCCATGGACCGACCGCCAGAGGCTGGCCGAGGAAAAGATCGCGCTGGGCTTTTACCTGTCCGGCCACATGTTCGACTCCTTCGCGCCCGAGGCAAGGCGCTTCGCGCGCACCAAGCTGTCGGAACTGGAACCGTCGCGCGAGCCGCGCATGATGTGCGGCGTGATCACCGGCGTGCGCGCGCAGATGACCCAGCGCGGCAAGATCCTCATCGTGGCGCTGGACGACAAGAGCGGCGTGGTCGAAGTGACCGTGTACAGCGAGGTGTTCGAGGCCAACAAGAATATCTTCCGCGAGGACGAGTTCCTGGCGGTGGTGGGCAAGGTGTCGGAAGACCGCTTCAATGGCGGGCTGCGCATCACGGCCGAAAAGGTGTACGACATGACCTCGGCGCGGATTCACTACGCGCGCCAGGTCGGGCTGTTCCTGCCGGC